>DATFUN010000503.1:0-8246 GCA_035260805.1 Myxococcales bacterium
GACGCACACCCTCCGCCTCACCGACTCCGAGGAAGAAGCGGAGTTCGACTCGCGGGAGACCATCGACGCGCTCTCGGGCGCGATGGATCGGCTCGGGCACCGGGTGGAGCGCATCGAGGTGAGCGGCCCCGCCAGCCGCACCGCCGCCCGGCTGGAGGCGTTCGCCCCCGACCTCATCTTCAACACTGCCGAGGGCCGCCGCGGCCGGTTCCGCGAAGCGTTCTACCCGGCGCTGTTCGACGAGCTCGGGTTCCCGTACACCGGTTCCGACGCCTGGGTGCTGGCGGTGACGCTGGACAAGGCGCTCACCAAGCTGATGCTGAGCGAGCACGGCGTGATCTCGCCGCGCGGGCAGTTCATCGAGGAGATCGGCCAGCTCAAGCTGGACGGCTGGCGCTGGCCGGTGATCGTCAAGCCCAACTTCGAAGGGTCCTCGAAGGGCATCACCCAGGAGTCCGTGATCGAGGACCGGTCGCGGCTGCGCGCCTTCGTCGAGAAGCAGCTCGCGCGCTTCCCCGCCGGCGTGCTGGTCGAGGAATTCATCCCCGGCAAGGACCTCACCGTCGCCTTCCTGGAGAAGGCCGCGCCGGAGCGCTCCGGCGTGCTCACGCCGGTGGAGTACGTGATCGAGGAATCCGAGCTGTCCAAGCGGCGCTACCGCATCTACGACTACGACCTGAAATCGGTCCACTACGATGCGGTGAGCGTGCGCTGCCCGGCGCAGTTCCCCGGGCACGTGCTGGAGCGCGCGCAGGAGATGGCGCGCAAGGCCTACCGCGCCCTGGGGTGCCGCGACCTGGGCCGCATCGACTTCCGCGTGGCCGAGGACGGGCAGGTCTACTTCATCGAGATCAACGCCCTGCCCAGCCTGGAGCCCGGCGCGGGCATCTACGCGGCGGCGGCGCTGGAAGGGCTGCACACCGACGCCGTGCTGGGCAAGGTGATCGAGAGCGCGGTCTTGCGCTGGGGCATCAACGATTCCCGCCGGCGGCAGGGGCGTCCTTTGCGCAAGAGCGGTCCGCTGCGGGTCGGCTTCACCTTCAACGTGAAGCGGATCAAGCCCCAGATCGACGGACGCAAGGACGAGGAGGCGGAGTACGACGCGCCATCCACCATCCAGGCGGTGCGCGAGGCGATCGCGGCCGCCGGGCACGAGGTGATCGATCTGGAGGCCACCAGCGAGCTGCCCAACGTGCTCGGCACCACGCCCGTCGACCTGGTCTTCAACATGGCGGAAGGGATCAAGGGTAGAAACCGGGAGGCGGTGGTCCCGGCGCTGCTCGAGCTGCTCGACATCCCGTACTCGGGCTCGGATCCCGCCGCGCTCTCCATCGCGCTCGACAAGGCGCTCGCGAAGCGCATCGTGCGCCAGCACGGGATCCTCACGCCGAACTTCGTCACCCTGCAGACCGGCAAGGAGCGCCTCCCGCGCGAGCTGATGAAGTTCCCGCTCATCGTGAAGCCGGTGGCGGAAGGGTCGTCGAAAGGCGTCCACCACACCAGCGTGGTGGAGACGGAGTCGGAGCTGCGCGAGGCGGCGCGGGAGATGATCGCCAAGTACGACCAGCCCGCGCTGGTCGAGTGCTACGTCGCCGGCCGCGAGTTCACCGTCGGGCTTCTGGGCGAGCGCCGTCCCAAGGTGCTGCCGCCGATGGAAGTGGTATTCCTGGCGGCCGAGAAGCACCCGGTCTACTCGTTCGAGTACAAGCAGGACTGGTCGAGCAAGATCCGGTACGACGTGCCCGCCCACCTCGAGCCCTCGCAGCTCCGCGCGCTGGAGCGGGCCGCGCGCGAGTGCTTCATCGCGCTGGGCTGCCGCGACGTGGCGCGCGTCGACTTCCGCATGGACGAGCAGGGGAAGGTCTACTTCCTGGAGTGCAACCCGCTGCCGGGCCTGACGCCGGGGTGGAGCGACCTGGTGCTGATCGCCAAGGCTGCCGGCATCGAGTACCACGCCCTGATCGCGGAGATCCTCTCCGGCGCGATCCGGCGGTACAAGGAGCGCGAGCGGGAACGGCGCGAGTCCGCGCGTATCGTGGTGGGCGGCCCGGCGGCGGCGCAGAGCGTCCCTCCGCCGGCCGCTGCGCCCGCGCAGCCGAACGGCAACGGCTCGGCCGCGCCCTCCGGTGCCGAGCCGGGCCCGTCGTCGCAGCTACAAAGCTGAACCGGCGCTCCTGGAGCTATCCCGCCGAGCTGCCAGGCGCCTGGCGCCGTTCCTACAGGGCGCCGGTCCAGACGTAGCGTCGCCCTCGAAGGTCGGGTACTTCTAGAGTGTGAAGGCGCCCCACGACCACACTCCCCTACCCCGGCCCGAGCAGCGCTACCGCGCCCGGGAACTGGGCGTGCCCCTGGGCCGGTTCCGGCCCGGGAAGTGGAACGGCATCACCGACGTGGAAGGCGTCCTGGTCGGGCATTCCACCATCATCCGCGGGGCAGGGCCGCTCCGGCGCGGGAAGGGGCCGGTGCGGACGGGCGTCACCGCGATCCTCCCCAACGAGCAGAACGTCTTCGAGCAGCGGCTCATCGGCGGCGGGTTCGTCCTCAACGGGGCGGGCGAGGTGAGCGGGATGACCCAGCTCATCGAATGGGGCCTGGTGGAGACGCCCATCTTCCTCACGAACACGCTCAGCGTGGGGCAGGTGAGCGACGCGGCGGTGCAGTGGATGGTCGACCAGTTCCCCGGCATCGGCGACGAGCACGACGTGCTGATCCCGCTGGTCGGCGAGTGCGACGACTCCTGGCTCAACGACGTGGCCGGCCGGCACGTGCTGGCGGACAACGTCCTCGAGGCGCTGCACACGGCCAGCTCCGGTCCGGTGGCGGAGGGCTCGGTCGGCGGCGGCACCGGGATGATCTGCTGCGACTTCAAGGCGGGCATCGGCACGGCGAGCCGCAAGCTGCCGCCCGCCCTGGGGGGCTACACGGTCGGCGTCCTGGTGATGAGCAACTTCGGGCACATGCGCGACCTGCGCATCGCCGGGTTCCCGGTCGGGCCCGTGCTGGAGGAGTGGTATCGCGAGATCCCCAAGCGGGAGACGAGCGCGGGCAGCATCATCGCGGTGCTCGCCACGGACGCGCCGCTCAATTCGCACCAGCTCGGGCGCGTGTCGAAGCGGGTGGCGCTGGGCATCGGGCGCGCCGGCAGCATTGCCGCGCACGGGTCGGGCGAGATCATCCTGGCGTTCTCGACCGCCAACGAGATCCCGCGCACGACCAGCAAGATGATCTACCACATGAAGGTCCTGCTCGATCAGCGCCTGAACCCCGTCTACGAGGCGGCGATCGAGGCCACCGAGGAAGCGATCCTCAATTCGCTCTGCATGGCGCGGGACATGGACGGCGCCAACGGGAACTACGCCCCGGCGCTCCCGCTGGCGCAGACCAAGGAGCTGCTGGAGCGCTGGCGTCTCAAGCCGCGGGAGAAGGCCGCCGCGCCCAAGCCACCGCCGCCCGCCCCGGCGCCCCCGGAGCCCGTGCACGAGCCCGCCGATCCGCCGACCGTCGCCGAGGCGCGGCCCACCGCGGTGCGCGGGGCGGAAGGCATGGCGGTCCCGCTGCAGTCGCCGCGCCGCGAGGAATGAAAAACGGCGGTTGCGTGCACGGACCGCATCCCGCTACAAGGCGTGCCCGGAACCCTCTCAAGACAAGCAGCGCCGCCGATCGGCGGAGGCTGGGAGATCGAATGGCCCGTTCGAAGAGCAAGCACATGCGGCTGATCATGCGCCGGCGCAAGCAGCACAATCAGCGGATGAAGCGGCGCAAGGCGGACGCCAAGGCGCAGGGCGCCGCGGCGCCGCCGCGCAAGGCGCCCGCGCGCAAAGCCCCGGCAGCCCCCGCGCCACAGCCGCCGGCTCCCGCATCTGCTCCGGCCGCCGCACCGGCTCCTGCTCCGGGCGGGGAAACGCCCCCCGGGTCGGCCTGAATCGTAAGCGCTCGGTCCAGTCGACGGCGGATCTTTTGGCGGGTCGAGATCCGGTGAAATCGGTCGCCCGTTCGTGCAGCGGGCGGGCGGGCAGGCGCCGCGCGGTGCAGGGCGGGCGGCGATGGATATTTTCCGCGCATGCTTGCCGAGGCGAGGGTGGGGACGAGCGGATTCTCGTACCGGGAGTGGGTCGGGACGGTCTATCCGCCGGGGCTGAGCGAGGCGCAATCGCTCGCGCTGTACGGTACGCAGCTGAGCGCGGTCGAGATCCAGTCTCGTCTCCCCGACCAGGCGACGCTCGCCACCTGGGCGGAGATGGTCCCGCCCGGCTTCGAGTTTGCGCTCAAGCTCCCCGGCCGTATCGACCTGCGCGCGGGCAAGGGAGCGGCGCGATCGATCGGCGCGTTGCTCGACTCCGCCGGGCCGCTGCAGGACCGCCTGGGACCGATCCTCGTCCAGCTCCCGTCCAGCGCGGGGGCGGACCGGACCGCCCTGAACGACTTCCTCCGCGCGGTCCCCCAGGGCGTGCGCATCGCGCTCGAGCTGCGGCATCCGTCCTGGCACAGCGAGGCGGTGCTGCGCGTGCTCTCCGCGCACAACGCAGCCTTGGTGCTCGCCGACCACGGGGAGGGTCCGCCGCGCCTCGAGCTGACCGCCGATTTCGCCTACGTGCGCATCCGCCGGGAAGACGACTCGAGCGAGATCTGGAACCAATGGGCCGAGCGGCTGGCGATGCTCACCCGGCGCGCGGTGGACGTGTACGCGTTCCTCAAGCACGACCGGCGGGGCCTCGCCCTGGAACGCTCGCGCAGGCTCGCCATGTTGCTCCGCGCCGAGGACGCGCAATCGGCGCAGCAGCTGCTGACCTGACGGCGACGGGCTAGTCTTTCTTGGCCGGGGGCGCAGCGGCCGGCGTCGACGCAGGCGCGGCGGTCTCGGTCTTCGTCTCCTTGGCCGTCTCTTTGGCCGCGGGCTTGCCGTCCCCGGAGCTGTTCCCGGAGCCGCTCGAGCTGTACAGGTCGCGGTACCAGCCGCCGCCCTTGAGCTGGAAGGAGTTGCGGCTCATGATCTTCGCCATCTTGCCGCCGCACTCCGGGCAGGCCTCCGGCGGTGGATCGCTCAGCTTCTGCAGGCGCTCGACGATGCGCCCGCACGACTCGCAGACGAATTCGTAGATCGGCATCGGCCCGAAATGTAACACGCGCCCGGCGCCGCGCGCGGAGCAGGAGATCCTCCTGGCGTTTCGCCGCGAACCCTCCCTCAGGCGTGGCGGTTGAGCAGGTCGCGCAGGGCGCGCGCGTCTGCGTCGGACAATCGCAGCTCGCGCCGGAGTCGCGCGAGCGCTCCGCCCGAACGCTCCCACGCCGGGCGCGCGCGGGAGAGCACCTCGCGCTCCAACTCGGCCGCGATGCCCAGGTCGTCGAGCCAGTCGCGGCGGCGCAGGAGCTGCTCGATCTGCTCGCGCGGCCAGCGCCGCCTCCTCGCTTCGCCGCGGAACCGCTCGCGCAGGGAGTCGATCTCGCCCGTGAGCCCCCGCTCGCGGAGGATCCGCTGGAGCGCGGACGGTTCGACCCCGAGCTCGGCCGCCACCGCGCGGGTGGCTCCCCGGTGCCGCGCGAAGAGGCCGCGCAGCAGGTCGCGCTCCCGCTGGCCCAGCTCGCGCTCCAGCCCCGCGGCGCGGAAACGGGCCAGGAGCACGCGCTCCGGAAGTGGATGGCGGGGGCCCCCCAGCCGCGCTCCGAGCGCTCCACGTCGGGGTCCGACCTCCGCGAGCACGGCGAGAAGCTGCGCAGCCTGCGCGTTGACGTCCGGGCCGCGAGGTGGCGGCCGCGAGGAGGCGGGCTCGGCCGAGGCGGGCTCGGTGGGCGGCGCCGCGGGGGCGGGTTCGGCCCGCTGCTCGGGCTCGATCCGGGCGGGCCGTGCTCGCCGGCGGACCGGCGGCCCGCTGGGCGCTCCAGGCAGCGCGCGGGCCATGGGCAGGTCGAACTCGCTGCCGCGCACCAGCCGGTACGCCTTCCTGCGCAGCTTCAGCTCGTCCAGCTGCTCGTGTAGCTCGTCGAGCGAGAGCCCCAGCGACCGCGCCACCAGCGGCCCGTCCCGATGCCACATGAAGAGGGCGAGCAGCTTCTCCGCGCGCGTCCGCCGGTCCTGCGCCGCGCTGGGCGTTCGGGGCGGGCGCGTCGGCGGCCAGGTCGCGGGCATGGAGGGTGGGCACCCTAAGGAAGGGACGCGCGAAGTCAAGCCGCGCTCGAGCGCCGGTTCCCTGGACGCCGCAGCGGGCTCGGGGTAGGAGAGCGCGCGTGAGCGACGCCGTCGACGGGCTATCCGACCATCGCAAGCTGCGCGTTCGAGTCGGGCTCGCATTCGTCCGCACGCTGCGGCCTGCGCTGTACGCGCTCCTGGTGGCCAGCGCGCTCCTGACCTTCTGGGCGGGCGCCGACATCGGGGGGCGCGAGCTGCCTCCGCGCGCGGCCGCCGCAGCACCGATCCTGTTCGCCGTGTTCCTGGTGGTGTTCGCGGTGTACAGGCTGGCGCTGGTCCGGGCGAAGAAGTACCCCGCGGCGATGGGCCTGTTCCAGGTCGGCCTCGGGGCGCTGGTCTGGGTCCTGCTGCTTCCAGGAACGCGCCAGCGAATCGGCCGGGAGCGCGGGGACGAGGTGCAGGTGCTGATGCGCTCCTCCGACGCGCGCGTCCGCGCGCTGGCGGCGGAGGTGGCGGGGTACCGCGGGAACGCGGCTCGCTACGCCGCGGATCTGGTGGACCGGCTCGACGACAGCGACCCGGCCGTGCGCAGGGCGGCGCACGTGGCGCTTTCGCGCCTGCTGGGGACCGACGTCTCGCCGGGCGAGGAGGGCCCCGCGGCGCAGGAGAAGTGGCGCGAGGCGCTGCGCGCCCGCGGCCTTTTGCGCTGACCTGCCGCGTGGCGAATCGGATCGCCCATGCGGGAATCTCCTGCGCATCCAACTGCGGAGGATCCGGATGAAGGCACGCTTGAACGTCGCCGCCGTTTCTGCGGGCGCCTACCACGCCACGCTACGAGCGCGCGCGCCGGCAGTTCAGCGAGCGGGAGCTGGTCGAGCTGGCGATGATCGCAGTCGCCATCAACGGCTGGAACCGGCTGGCGATCGCGTTCCGCTCGGAAGCCGGCAGCTACGAGCCACGCCACTAGCTGAGGCAAATGGTCGCGGCCGCCGAGCGGCCGGCCCGGCTTGACGCCGGGGCAGGGCGGAGTATCCTGGCTTTCACGAGATTGAGAATCAATCTCAGTTTCGACCGGCAGCCGCCCAGCGATCCATGACCCAGCGTGTCTCCAGCCCGAGCAGCCGCGGACGCAAGGCCGAGCCTCCGTCTCCGAGCAGCGCGGCGCGCGAGCGGCTGTCGCGTTGGATCGCGGAGCGGGGCCTCAAGGCGACCCGGCAGCGCGACGTGATCGTCGATACGTTCTTCTCGTCCAGCGGGCACCTCAGCGTGGACGAGCTCCTGACCAAGGTGCAGGCGCGCGACGAGAACATCGGAGCGGCGACCGTCTACCGCACCATGAAGATCTTGACCGACGCCGGCCTGGCCAGCGCGCGCCACTTCGACGACGGGCAGACGCGCTACGAGGCGGCCATGGGGCGGCACCACCACGATCACCTCATCTGCACGAGCTGCCACCAGATCATCGAGTTCGAGAACGAGCGCATCGAAGAGCTGCAGGACATGGTCGCCCGCCACCACGGTTTCCAGGTGACGCGGCACAAGCTCGAGCTGTACGGGCTCTGCAAGGACTGCCAGGGCCGGTAGCCTCGATTTCACCCGGAGGAGGGACGAGATGGGGACGTGGCGGGCGCTTCAACTGAGAATGAGAATCACAATCGGTCTCACCGTGGCGCTCCTCGCCGCGGCCGCGGAGGAGGCGCGCGCCGACCGGCGCACCATGATCCGCGCGTACGAGTTCCAGACCCAGCCGCAGGGCAACCTCGAGTTCGAGCTGTGGAACACGATCCTGGCGCCCCGCAGCCGCTTTGCCGATGCAGTGCTCGTCCAGCGCGCCGAGCTGGAGTACGGCATCACCGACCGCTGGGACGCGGCGCTCTACCACGTGTTCGAGCGGGGCGGCCCGCCCGCCGAGTTCCGGGAGTACCACTTCTCCGACTGGCAGCTCGAGACGCGTTACCGCCTGGCCGAGAAGGGCGAGTGGCCCGTCGACGTGGAGCTCTACCTCGAGCTCGAGCGGCCGGTGGACTTCAACAAGCCCTTCGAGCTGGAGGAGAAGATCATCCTGGAGAAGGATTTCGGGCGCTTCGCGCTGGTCGCCAACCTGGTGGGAGCGCAGCACCTC
>DATFUN010000504.1:0-2133 GCA_035260805.1 Myxococcales bacterium
CTCGTCGAGGTCGTGCACACGCTCAAGCAGGTCGTCTGCGTAAAGGGTTAGCCGAATGCCCCGGGAGGACGCGGCGAAGCCCGAGTTCTGGGAAAAGCGCTTTCGCGAAAGCTTTACGCCCTGGGACGCGGGGCGCGTACCTGGCGCGCTCGAGCAGTTCCTGAAGACTGAGCCGCGAGACCAGCGCGTCTTGATTCCGGGCTGCGGCTCGGGCTACGAAGTGCGCGCCTTCGCCGAGGCGGGGATCGAGTCGCTCGCGATCGACTTCGCGCCCGCGGCGGTGGAACGTGCGCAACGCACCCTAGGACCGATCGCGCACCTGGTTCGTCTCGAAGATTTCTTTGAATTCGATTTCGACCGGCCGTTCGACCTCGTGTACGAGCGCGCCTTCCTGTGTTCGCTTCCGCGCCCGCTGCGGCCGCGCTATGTGCAACGCGTAATCGAGTTGCTCCGGCCGCGGGGCAGGATCGCCGGATTTTTCTTCTTCGAGGACGGCGAGCGCGGCCCGCCCTTCGGACTGAAGAGCGGGGAACTGGAAGCCCTGCTCGGGAAGGATTTCGACAGGACTACCGATACCCCGGTGACGGACTCGATCCCGATCTTCGCAGGGAAGGAGCGCTGGCAGATCTGGTCACGAACAAAGGCCCGGAGCTAGACGCTCCGGGCCTCGTCCTTTGTGAAGGCGGTCGCCGGTCGCCTACTTACTGCAGCGGTCCCGCGTCGGTGAACGTGCGGATCGCAACCCAGAGCGGCGCCGCTACCGCTGCGCCGCTGGCGGGCGTCACGGTGAGGCGGCCCCAGTACTGCCCGCTCGCCGCGGCCTTGTCGGCGTTGACGGTCACGTTCAGGG
The DNA here is from genome assembly GCA_035260805.1 of Myxococcales bacterium. Classification (GTDB taxonomy): domain Bacteria; phylum Myxococcota; class Myxococcia; order Myxococcales; family 40CM-4-68-19; genus VBKO01. The sequence continues at coordinate 851 of DATFUN010000504.1, forward strand.
TCGCGGATTCACCAGCGCCCAGCGTCACCGAAGCCGGCGATACCGAGGCGGCCACGCCGGTGCTCGCCCCCACCGTCACCGCGGCGCTCGCCGTGTAGGTCTGGCTCGCGCCGCTCACGTTCGTCAGTGTCACCGAGATGGTCTTCGATTGTCCCGACTCAGGCTCGATCTTGCGGAACGACAGCGTCGCCGGCTCGAGGACCGCATTGGTCGTCGTCGCCGCCGCCAAATTGATCACGCCGCCGCCGATGTTCTGCGGGTTCGTCGTAGCCAGCCGTGCGTCCCGGGTGGCGGTGCCAACCAGGGCGCCTTTGACCTGCGCCGGGGTCCAATCGGGATGCAGCTGCAGCAGCAGCGCCGATGACCCGGCTACGTGGGGGGTGGCCATGCTGGTGCCCTGGAACATCGCGAACCCGCCGTGCAGGACCGAGGACAGGACGTTCACGCCCGGTCCGCACACGTCCGGCTTGATGTCCAGCAGGTTAGCCGGCCCGCGGCTCGAGAAGCCGGCGAGGAAGTTCTGGTTGTTCGTCAGGACCTCGGCGAACGATGTGCCGTTCGCGGTCGCGCTGGCGTTGGTGGCGGCCGAGCTGCGGATGGCGCCGCGATCGTTCTGTGCGAGCATCACGGCCGACGTGGCGGGCTGATCCGCAGTCCCGTCCTGCCCCATCGCCGCGGGATCACCCGGCGCGTTGTTCACCACCAGGGCGCCGGAGGCGCCGGCGTCACGCGCGTTGCGGATCTTGGTCGAGAAAGTGCAGGTGCCGCGGTCGATGACGACGATCTTCCCTGTGTGCGTCCCGGCCGGGACCGGCGTGCAAGCCTGGGTCGCCGCACCCGCGGCCGCGGCCGCGGCGGTGCCGTTCCAGTTCGCGAGCTGCGCGGTCACCGCCGGGTCGAAGGCGTTGAAGTCGCCGACAGCCGCGCCGAATGTGGTCGCGGCGACAATGACCGGGATCCCGAAGAAGTGATTGTTCGTGGAGGCGCAGGCCGTGATCGCGTCGGCGGCCTGGCCGGGACTCTCGACCGTGTTCACACCGGGCCCCGAGTTGCCGGCGGCGATCGCCACGACCACCCCCGCATTGGCGGCGCGGTTGCTGGCGACGGTGAGCTGGTCCTTGAAACCGTTGATGCCGCCGCCAAGGCTCATGTTGATCACGTCCATGCCGTCCTTGACGGCGTCCTCGATCGCCTGCGCGATGTCGTGCGAGGTCGCGTTCGCGGTTTGCCCGGGGAACACATTGTAGTTGCCGAGGAACGCCTTGGGCGCGACGCCTGAGAGG
>DATFUN010000505.1:0-8629 GCA_035260805.1 Myxococcales bacterium
GGCGAGGGTGAGCTGGCCGGCGAGGAAGGACTTGAGGGAGGTGCCCTCGGCGGCGAGTTGCTGGGGGATGAAGGACATGCGGGTGAGCCCGGGGAGCGTGTTGATCTCCAGGAAGACCGGCCCCCGGTCGGAGCAGATCACGTCGGTGCGGGAGTAGCCCTCGCAGCCGAGCGCCTTGTGCGCGTCGAGCGCCACCTTCTGCGCGGCCCGGGAGACCTCCGCCGGGACCTCCGCCGGGGTGATCTCGCGCGTCCCCTTGCCCAGGTACTTTCCTTCGTAGTCGAACGCGCGGCCCTGCTCGAGGCGCACCTCGCTCGCCGGCAGTGCGCGCGTCCCCCGCTCGTCGTCCACCACGCCGACGGTCAGCTCGGACCCGGAGACGAACGCCTCCGCGAGGTACTCCTCGCCCGAGGCCGCGATGGCGGAGGCGGCGCGCTGCGCGTCGGCCACCGAGCCCAGGTGGTGCAGCCCCACGCTCGAACCGCCCGCCACGGGCTTCGCCACCGCGCGCCCGTGCCGGCCGAGGAAGCCGAGCAGCGCGCTGCCGATCGTGGCCTGGTCGCCGCGGGGAAGGTGGACCGACTCCGCGACGGGCACGCCCGCCGCCGCGGCCAGGCGTTTCGCCCACTCCTTGTCGAAGGCCTTCGCCGACGCGTCGGCGCCCGGCCCGGTGAACGCGATCCGGCGCTGCTCGAAGAGCCTCTGGGCGGTGCCGTCCTCCCCGCCCGTCCCGTGGAGCGCGAGGAAGAAGGTCAGCGCGCGCGAGCGCGGGTCGTCCAGCGCGTCCTGCAGCGAAGGCCACGAGGGCGCGTTCGCAGGCTCGAACTCCACCTCGAAGGAACGCTGGTGGCCGAGGAGGGCGGGGCGGTCGACCGCGTGGACCTCGCCGCCGGGCGCCCAGAACCAGGCCTCCGCCTGCCCGAGCACCGAGGCGACGTTCTGGGCCGACGCCACCGACACCTTGCGTTCGCTGGACGGGCCGCCGAAGAGGACGACGAGATCGCGCATACTCCCGGGAAGATAGCAGACGAGCATCGCGCCCCGGCGCGGGTTACGATGTGCGCCCTTCGGAGGTAGATGTGCGCGTGCGCTCCACCACGGTCGTGTGCGTCCGGCGCGAGGGAAAGGTCGCCATGGGCGCCGACGGCCAGGTCACCATGGACAAGGTCGTGTTGAAGCACAGCGCCCGGAAGCTGCGCCGCCTGGGCGATGGCCAGGTGCTGGCGGGCTTCGCCGGAGCGACCGCCGACGCCTTCACGCTGTTCGAGAAGTTCGAGGGCAAGCTGAAGGAGTTCGGCAAGAACCTCCCGCGCGCGGCGGTCGAGCTGGCCAAGGACTGGCGGACCGACCGGTACCTGCGCAGGCTCGAGGCGCTCCTGGTCGTCGCCGACGCCGAGCGCACGCTGATCCTCTCCGGCACCGGCGACGTGGTGGAGCCCGACGAAGGAGTCGCGGCGATCGGCTCGGGCGGACCCTATGCGCAGGCGGCGGCGAGCGCGCTGCTCAAGCACTCCGCCTTGCAGGCGAGACAAATCTGCGAGGAGGCATTGCGCACCGCCGCGCGCATCTGCATCTACACCAACGATCAGCTCACCTTCGAGGAATTGTGATGGCGGAGCCGCGCAGCTTGACTCCCAGCGAGATCGTCTCCGAGCTCGACCGGTACATCGTCGGACAGAACGCGGCCAAGCGCGCGGTGGCCATCGCGCTGCGCAACCGCTGGCGCCGCTTCCGCGTCAACCCGGAGCTGAAGGACGAGGTGATGCCGAAGAACATCATCCTCGTCGGACCGACGGGGGTGGGAAAGACGGAGATCGCGCGGCGCCTGGCCCGCCTCGCGCAGGCGCCCTTCGTGAAGGTGGAGGCCTCCAAGTTCACCGAGGTGGGCTACGTCGGCCGCGACGTCGACTCGATGATCCGCGACCTGATGGAGCAGGGCGTGCAACTGGTGCGCGAGGAGCAGCAGCGTGCCGTGCAGGGCCGCGCCCAGGAAATGGTCGAGGACCGCCTGCTCGACCTGCTCTTGCCCCAGAGCGCCCAGCAGCAGGGCGCCGCCGGATTCGCCACCACGGACCGCAGCAGCACGCGCGAGAAGCTGCGCGGCATGCTGCGCGCGGGCGGGCTCGACGACCGGATGGTCGAGGTGGACGTGCAGGAGCGCGCCCAGGGCAACATGCAGATCTTCGGCGCCCAGGGCATGGAGGAGATGGGCATCAACCTCCAGGAGATGCTCGGCAACCTGCCGTTCGGCAAGAAGACCAAGAAGCGCAAGCTGCGCGTCCCCGAAGCGCGGCGGCTGCTCGAGCAGCAGGAGGCGGAGAAGCTGGTCGACAACGATGCTGTGGTGCGCGAGGCGCTCGAGCGCGTGCAGTCGAGCGGCATCGTCTTCATCGACGAGATCGACAAGGTGGCCGGACCGGGCGGGATGGCCGGCCAGCACGGCCCCGACGTCTCGCGCGGCGGCGTGCAGCGCGATCTGCTGCCGCTGGTCGAAGGATCGACGGTGAACACCAAGTACGGGCCGGTGAAGACGGACCACGTGCTGTTCATCGCCGCCGGCGCCTTCCACGTGGCCAAGGTGAGCGACCTGCTGCCCGAGCTGCAGGGGCGTTTCCCCATCCGGGTCGAGCTGGAACCGCTCACGCAGGCCGACCTGGTGCGCATCCTCACCCAGCCCAAGAACGCGATCACGCGGCAGTACGCCGCCCTCCTCGCCACCGAAGGCGTCGAGCTGGCGTTCGACGAGAGCGGGGTCCTGGAGCTGGCGCGCGTCGCGCAGGTGATGAACGACCGCGCGCAGAACATCGGCGCCCGCCGCCTGCACACGGTGGTGGAGAAGGTGCTCGAGGACGTGAGCTTCCAGGCGGACGCGATGCGCGGCCGGGCAATCCGGGTGGACGCCGCCTACGTGCGGGAGAAGCTGGACAAGGTGCTGCAGGACGAGGACCTGTCGCGCTACATCCTGTAACCCCCCGTACGGGGATTGCGCAGCGAGCGCAGCCCGGGCGTCGTCTTTGGCAGGGAACGCGCGAGCTAGCTGCGCCGGGCCGCGCGCTTGGCGGCGGCCGTCGGCGACGCGCCTTCCACCGACACGACGCCTTCCTCGAGCAGCTGGGAGAGGATGCGGGCGGTGTCCAGGCGGTGCAGTCCGCAGATGGCGTAGAGGTCCTCGAAGCTGACCGCGCCGTCGATCTGGGCGAGAACGAAGCCGGCGCGCGGGTCGAGGTTCAGCCAGATGATCTCGTCCGGAGGCAGGACGACGCGGGGGACGCGGTTCATCGCGCCGAGCTTGCTCTCGAACATCTGGATGAGGTTCTCCTCGCACAGCGAGTGGAGCTTTTGCGCCTCTTCGTCCTGGGGCTTCCGCGCGAGGATCTTCCCCAGGAGCTCCAGCGCGCCGGAGAAGTCGTTGAGCGCCACCAGCTCGCGCGCTCCGTTCGTCCAGGCCGCCAGCTCGTCGTCCTCGGCGGGAGGGACCGGCATCGGCTCCTGGTGGATGGTCCAGGCGCCACCTGCCTCGGCCTCGGCGCCCGGCGGTGGAGTCTCCTGCCTGATGGCCATCGACGGACCGTCGTCCCAAGGGCTTTCTTGCGGCGGCGCCTTCGCCTTCACCTTGGGCAGAGAGGGATCGGACGGGGGCCTGCCGGCCTTGCGGCCCGCCTCCGCCGGCACCTGCTGCTGGGTCGCGGGCAGCGGGAGCCAGGGATGCGCGGCCTGCTGTGGCGCCGCCGGCGGAGCCATGTGCGCGTGGATGCGCTCCAGCGCGCTGCGCAGGAACTCTCGCGCGCGCAGGTTGGAGGGCTCGAGCGTGTAGGCCTCCTCCCAGGCGCGCACCGCCTCCAGCATGCGGCCCTTGCGGTAGTGGTCCAGTCCCTCCAGCAGCAAGGCGGAGAACTTGTTCTCCTTCGGCGGCGGCACGCTCACGGCTTGCTCCCGCGGGGCGACGTGAGGCCGCGCTCCACCGCTCCGCGCAGGGCGCCGAGCATGCGGTCCAGCCGGTCGAGGCTCGCCGCGAGCCCGGCGGATTCCTTCTGCTGCACTTGCAGCTTGGCCACGCTGAGCGCCGCCTCGGCGCGCTGCACAGGCTCGTTCCCGAGCCCGTTGGCGGCGGCCTGCTTGAGGCGCGGCCACAGCTCGTCGAACTGCTTGAACAGCTCCTCCGCGCGGACCTTCTGCTTCTGGAACTCGGGGTCCTCCTTCTGCCCGAGCATCCACTCCTCGTTGGCCTTGGCTGCGGTCTTGATCTCGTCCTCGGTGAGGCCCGAGCTGGAGGTGACGGTGATGCTCTGCCGCAGCCCGGTCTGCACGTCGAGCGCGGAGACGGAGACGATGCCGTCCGCGCTGATGTCGAAGATGACGTCGATGTCCACCTCGCCGCGCTTGGCCTTGCGCAGCCCGGTCATCATGAACTCGCCCAAGAGCTCGTTCTGGGCAGCGATCTCGCTCTCGCCTTGCAGCACCGTGATCTTCGCCGAGGTCTGGTCGTCCTTCACGGTGGTGAAGACGTGATGGGCGCTGGTCGGCACGGTGGTGTTCTTGGGGATGATGCTCTGGAAGAAGCCGCCCGCGATGGCGATGCCCAGGGAGTGCGGCGTCACGTCGAGGAGCAGCATCTCCTGCTCCTGGTGCAAGAGCATCGCGCCCTGGATGGCCGCGCCCAGCGCCACCGCCTCGTCGGGATTCACCGCCTTGGAGGGCTCCCGTCCGAACATCTGCCGGACCCGGGCCTGGATGAGCGGCATGCGCGTCTGGCCGCCGACCAGCAGCACGTCGCCCAGCTCGGTGGCCTTCACCTTCGCCTCGGCCATGACCCGCTCGCAGACGCCCAGGCAGCGGTCGACGAGGTCGCGGGTGAGCACCTCCACCTGTGGCCGCGCGAGCGCCGCTTGCAGATGGAGGGGACCTGCGCCCTGGGCGGTGGCGATGAAGGGAAGGTTGATCTCCACCTGCAGCGTGCTGGACAGCTCGCACTTGGCCTTCTCGGCCGCGTCGCGCAGGCGCTGCAGCGACATCTTGTCCTTGCGCAGATCGATCCGGTGCTTCTCCAGGAACGGCTGCGCCAGCCAGTCGACGATGCGGTCGTCGAAGTCGTCGCCGCCCAGCAGCGAATCGCCGCCGGTCGCCTCGACCTCGAAGACGCCCTTGTACATGTGGAGGACGGTGAAATCGAAGGTGCCGCCGCCCAGGTCGAACACGCAGATCTGCTTCTCGCCGATCTGCTTGCCGAAGCCGTAGGCCAAAGACGCGCTGGTCGGCTCGTTGATGATGCGGATGACGTCCAGACCCGCGATGCGCCCCGCGTCCTTGGTCGCGTTGCGCTGCGAATCGTTGAAGTAGGCGGGGACGGTGATCACCGCCTTGGTGACCGGCTGTCCCAGGAACGCCTCCGCATCCAGGCGCAGCTCGGCCAGCACCATCGCGCTGATCTCGGGCGGGGAATAGGCGTTCTCGCCCAGCCGGATGAGCAGGTCGTCGCGCTCCTTGTCGTGCGGGACCACCGTGTACGGGAGCCGCGCGAGCGCCTCCTGCGTGGAGCGCGAGGACCACTTGCGTCCCATCAGCCGCTTGACGCTGACCACCGTCCGCTCGGCGTTGGTCACCGCCTGGCGGCGGGCGAGCGAACCCACCAGGCGCTTGCCGTTCTTGGCGATCGCGACCACCGAAGGAGTGAGGCGGTACCCGCTCCGGTTGGCGATCACCACCGGCGTGCCCGACTGGAGCGTCGCTACGACCGAGTTGGTGGTGCCGAGATCGATCCCGATGACCGGTTCCGCCATCCGTCACGCGCGCTTCAAGAGCGTGCGCGCCTCCTTGTGGTCGGGCTTCGCTTCGAGCACGCGGGTCAGCTCGACGCGGGCCTTCGCCTTGAGCCCCAGCGCCACGAACGCGCTGGCCAGCAGGAAGCGCGTCTCCACGTCGTCGGGGACGATCTCCACGGCGCGGGCGGCGAAGGTGCTCGCCTGCTGGTGATCGCCCAGCGCGGCCGCGCAGCGCGCCGCGGCCGCGGCAGCCGCCGCGTTGGTGGGATCCATCTGGAAGGACTGGGAGTACGTCTTGAGCGCGTTCTCCGGCTCGCCCTTCTCCTGCAGGTCGCGCGCGGCCTTGAGCGCCAGCTGGGAGCGCGATCGGGCCGCCTCGCGCTCCAGCTCGCCGAGCTTCTGCGCGATCTCGCTGCGCCGCGGGTCGAGCTCGCGGGCGGCCTTCAGCGCGGCGATCGCCTGCGCCCGCTCGCCGTTCAGCGCCAGCTCCAGAGCCTCCTCGTACAGCTTGTGCGCCGCGCCGATGCGCGCGAACCCCTTGGTGCGCAGCAGCCGCTCGCGGCCCTCGCGGCGCCGCCTCTCCTGCTCCTCGCGGCTGAGCGCGCGCCGCTCCATCGCCGCGCGGTCGCGCTGCGAGAGGCGCTGCTTGAGCACCCGGTCGTACTCGGCCCGTGCATCCTCGTCGGAGAGCACCTGGTAGGCCGCGGAGAGCTTCTGGAACGCGCGCGACAAGAGCGGCCCGAACTCACCCACGTTCTTGCGGAACCATGCGTCGGGATGATAGCGGCGCGACCGGTCGAGGTACGCCCGCCGGATGGTGCCGCCGTCCGAGTCGGGCGTTACGCCGAGCAGGTCGTAGAGCGAGACGTCGCGCCCCGTCGCCTCGAACGTGCGCAGCTCGCTCTGTAGCTCCGGAGGGAGGTCGGTGCCTCCGCTGGCTGGGGTCGGCAGGGTAGCCATGATCCTCCGGCCGAGCGGCCGCGGGCCTCAAAACAGTATCGTCAAAACAGTATCGTATCGGTACCGGCCTACAAAGCCAGGATCAGGCCTGTGCGATTGCCTGCGCGAGCAGCTTCGTTGCCTCGTGGATCTCGCTCTCCGACACTGTGAGCGGAGGTGCGAGCCGCAGGACCCGATCGCCGATCGCGTTGACCAGCAGCCCCAGCTCGCGCGCCTTGGCCACCACCTTGGGCGCGAGGTCTTCCGAGAGGAGGACGCCGCGGAGCAGGCCCAGCCCGCGCTCCCCTGCGGCGCGCGGCGTCTCCCGGGGCAGCGCAGCCAGCCGCGCCTGCAGCACTTCCGACACCCGTCGGACGTGGTCGAGGAGCCCACCTTCGAGCAGATCCACTACCGCGGAGGCGGCGGCGGTCGCCACCGGGTTTCCGCCGAAGGTGCTGGCGTGCGTACCCGGAGTGAAGACCTGCGCCAGCCGGTCCTTCGCGAGGAGCGCGCCCAGCGGCAGCCCGCCCGCGATTCCCTTGGCGAGGCTCATCGCGTCGGGCTCGACGCCTTCGTGCTGGTGCGCAAACATCTTGCCGGTGCGTCCCATCCCGGTCTGCACTTCGTCGAGCAGCATCAGCGCGCCGCGCCGGGTGCACACCTCGCGCACCGCCTTGAGATAGCCGGGCGGGGCGGTGATCACGCCCGCCTCGCCCTGGAGCGGCTCGAGCAGGACCGCGCAGGTCCTTTCCGTGACCGCCTCCTCGATCTGCTTCGCGTCTCCGTAATCGACGAAGCGGAAACCGGCGGGGAGCGGGCCGAATCCCTGCTGGTACTTCGGCTGGCCGGTCGCCGCCAGCGAGCCCATGGTGCGGCCGTGGAAGGAGCCGTGCGTGCAGACGATCTCGATGCGCTCCGGATGCCCCTGGTCGTAGTGCCAGCGGCGTGCGAGCTTGATCATCGCCTCGTTCGCCTCGGTGCCGCTGTTGCAGAAGAACGCGCGGTCGGCGAAGCACAGCCGGGTCAGCTTCTCGGCCAGGCGCACCTGCGGCTCGGTGACGTAGAGGTTCGAGGCGTGCCAGAGGAGCTTCGTCTGCTCGAGCACCGCCTCCCTGACCTGCCGGTTCGCGTGGCCCACCGACACGGTCGCGATGCCGCCGATGAAGTCGAGGTACCTCTTGCCGTCCGCGTCCCACACGAAGGTGCCTTCGCCACGCACCAGCGCCACCGGCTGCGTGCGGTAGTTCTGGAAGAGCACTCTCTGCGCCCGCTCCACGACGTCCTTGTTGGCCATGGTGCGCGAGTGTAACAGACGGTTCGCTACTGGCGGCGAGCTGCCCGCACGTACTCGATGAGGTTGTCGAGGTAGCTCTCGATCGGCGGGCAGCGGATGCCGGTCCCCTCGAGGACCTCCAGGGTGTGGCGGCTGGAGTAGAAGCTGAGGTGGTTGACGTAGGCGATCGCCGCGCGCTGCTCGCGCGTCAGTCGCTCCAGCCCTGGCAGCTTGAGCAGCGCGTCGGTCAGCTTGTAGCCGAGCGAGACGCGGGGAAGCTTCTTCCCGCTGCGCTGCGCGATCAGCTCGTATACCCGGCGCGAGCTGGAGGGATTCGGATCGACGATGTGGAAGGTGCGGCCGACGCCGCGGGCGTCCTTGTGGATCGCCGCGGAGGCGTCGACCACGTAATCGATGGGCACCGCGTTGAGCGGCGCGACGCCGTCCCCCGGGAGGGGCACCGGGACCTGGAGCGGGCTGGTGACCAGCAGGATGGCGAGGGCGTAAGGCCCCTCGAAGCGGTCGATCTCGCCGGTCTTGGTGTCGCCCACCACGATCGAAGGCCGCAGGACGGTGGCGGGGATCTGTCCCATCGCGCGCCTCACCAAGAGCTCAGCCTCGAATTTCGATTCCTCGTACGCGTTGCGGAACGCCTGCC
>DATFUN010000506.1:0-3179 GCA_035260805.1 Myxococcales bacterium
GGCATCGCGCTGGCGGTGCAGATCTGGATCACCGGCCGCCTGCTCGAGCGCTACGGCATTCTGGCCTCGCTCCTCCCGCTCCCGGCGGGGCTCGCGCTGGGCTCCGGGTTCTCGGCCGCGGTGCCGAACCCGGGGCTCTTCGTCGCCAGCCTGGCCAAGGGGTCGGACACCATCTTCCGCTACACCATCAACGACGCCTCCATGCAGCTGCTCTACGTCCCCGTGCAGCCCTCGGTGCGGGGGCGGGCGATGGCGTTCATCGACGGCATCCTCAAGCCGACGGCTATCGCGCTGACCGGCGCCGTGCTCCTCTTCTACGAGCAGTCGGGCGGCAAGGGCCGGCCGCTCACGCTAGCGGTGCTCCTGCTGGTCGCGTTCTGGATCTTGCTGCTGCTCCGCGCGCGCAGCGAGTACGTGCGCAGCCTGGTCGAGTCGCTCGAGCGCCGCCAGCTCGATCTGGCTGCCATCCCGCTCGCCGCCACGAGCGACGCGACCGTCCGCGCGCTTCGCGTGGCCCTGAAGGGAGATGCGCCCACCGCCCTGCACGCAATCTCGCTCCTGCAACACGTCCCCGGGATCGACTTTTCCACCGAGCTGCACGACCTGCTCGCCCACGCCGATCCGCGCATCCGCGCGGCCGCCGTGGAGCAGCTCGGAGAGGGGCGCGTCGAGGCGGCGCACGGGGCGATGCGGGAGCTGCTCGCGGATCCCGCTCCGGAAGTCCGCGCCGCCGCGCTCGCGGCGGTGTGCGCCATCGAGCGGGAGCAGGCGGTGTCGACCGTGCTTCCCTTCCTCGACGCCGCGAACGTGGCAGTGGTGCGCGCGGCCGGCGCCGCCGCGCTGGTGCGGCACGCGGGCCTCGATGGCGTGCTCGCCGCCGCCGAGCCGCTCAACGCGCTGCTCTGCGCCAATGACCCCAACGACCGGGCGGCCGCGGCCGAGGCGCTGGGGAACATCGGAGTGCGAGGCTTCTACCGACCGCTGGTCGCCTTCCTGCGCGACCGGGACCCGAAGGTCCGGCGGCGCGCCATAGCCGCTGCGGGCAAGCTGCGGAATCCCGAGCTGTTGCCGCCGCTGATCGAGCAGCTCAAGGACCGGCGCACCGTGCTGGAGGCCGCCTCGGCGCTGACGGCCTTCGGGCCCGGCATCGTGCCGGCGCTCCGCGAGGTGCTGACCGACGAAGCCGCGGACGCCGGTTGCCGCCGGGGCGTGGCGCTCGTGCTCCAGCGCCTCGCCACGCGTGAGGGGGTGGAGGCGCTGGTCCTGGCCCTCCCGGCCGGATCGGCCCCGGTGCGCAAGGCGGCCGCGCGCAGCCTGTCGCGGATCACGCGTCGCCGCCAGGGGATCGGCGTGGACGTGCAGCGGGTCGAGGCGGCCATCCACGCCGAGCTCGCGGCGGCCCGCCTCGCGCTCGCCGGCCTCAAGCGGCTCGACCTTCCCCCGCTCTTGCCCGGGCAGCTGCCCCGCACCGTCGCCGACCTGCTCGCGCTGGCGCTTCTCGAGGAGCGCGACCACCGCGTGCTCCAGGCGCTGCTGCTCCTCGAGGTGCTTCTGCCGCAAGTCAGGCTGGAGGCGGTGGGAGAGTACCTGCGCAGCGACTCGGCCGCCTCCCGAGGAAATGCGATCGAGGTGCTCGATCACGCGCTGCCCGATCCGTGGAAGCGCCTGGTGCTCGCCGCGCTGGACGAGGTGAAGCGGCGGGCGGACGCCGTGCAGCCGGATCCGCGCCCGGCGCAGCAACTGGTGGCGGCGCTTGCCGCCGGCGAGTCGGGCGGGTGGGTGGCGGCGTGCGCGGTCCGCTGGTCGCAGGATGCCCGCGGACTCGATCGCCGCGCCCTGGCGCCGGCGCTGCGGCTCGCCCTCCGGTCGGCACGGCCCGCTCTGCGCGAGGCCGCGGCCTGCGCGCTCTTCGGCGCGCTTCCGCGCGACGAGGCGCGCGGCCTGTTGGCGGGGCTGCTGCAAGATTCCGCAGCATCGGTGCGCCGGGCCGCCGCGGGGTTGCTCAAGGTACGGAAAGCCATCGCATGATCACCACCGTCGAGAAGGTCCTCTTCCTCAAGTCGATCGATCTGTTCCGCGGCCTGCCCGGGGAGGAGCTGGCGACCATCGCCGAGATCGCCGAGGAGCAGCCCTTCGCCGCTGGAGATCCGGTCTTCGCGGAAGGCGAGCCCGGCGACGCGCTGTACCTCCTCGTCGAGGGCGCGGTGAAGGTCCACCGGGGCGGCGAGCAGCTCGCCCAGCTAGGCGCCCGCGACGTGTTCGGCGAGATGGCGGTGCTCGACTCGCAGCCGCGCAGCGCCTCGGTCACGGTGCTCAAGGACGCGGTGCTCCTCAAGATCGGCCGCGACGACTTTCGCGACATCCTGCAGGAGCGCCCGGAGATCGGGATGGGCATCATCCAGGTGCTGTCGCGGCGGCTGCGCCCGGCCGGCCGCTAGGTCGAGCGCCTGCTGATTGCGCGGGAGCGGGGCCGTACGCAGCGTTTGCCGCGGAGGTACCGCATGCTCCGCGCACTTCCTCTTTGCCTGGTCGCCGCCGCGGCCGTTCCGCTGACCGAATGGAAGCTCCACCACCCAGACGCCGCGCGGGCGCTGGCGAGCTGGATAAGGAAGGATCCCCGGGCTGCTCAGAAGCTGTTCACCTGGGACGGCCTGCACCCCGAGCAGACCAAGGCGCTGGTCGACTGGGCGATCCAGAAGCCGGACGAGGACGTGGTCGCCTTCCACACCAAGCACCAGGACTGGCCCGAGTTCCAGGACCTGCTGGACAAGCACCACGACGCGCTGAACGACTTCGCCGGGTGGGCGCGCCGGTACTCCGATGCGGCCAAGGCGCTGATGGAACATCCGCGCGGCCTGGAGCAGATCGGCAAACAGTTGCTGCCTCGCAAATCCCAGGCGCGCGCGCGCTGACGCGTGGGGCGGGCGACCTCAGCGCGCCAGGGCGTCGTCGATCGCGGCGCGGAGGGAAGCGATCTCCTGCGGCCCGAACGCGCCAGCAGCGGCGCGGACAGTGCCTTCGCGGTCGACCACGAACAGCGCCGGTAACCGCGGCCGCGGTCCGAGCCAGCGTCGCGCGGAAGCCTGCGAGCGGTCGGACAGCACCGCGATGGCCACTCCTTGCGCGTCCGCCGGCGCGCGCGGCGCGCCCTGAACGCCCTCGCTCCCGAGGTCGACGAC
>DATFUN010000507.1:0-2618 GCA_035260805.1 Myxococcales bacterium
GGCCGCGTCGCGCACGTCGATCACCGCCGGACCCTTCCCCGCCTCCATGCGAGCGCGGAGGTCCTCCGGGCTGATCGACGTCATCTCCACCGGCGGCAGCGGGCTGCCGGCGACCGGCAGGTTCGCCTTCCCCCAGGCGGGAAGTCCTTCGTTGTACTCGAGCACCTTGCGGTATCCGAGCGAGATGGCGACGCGCGCCGCCTTCTGGCTCTTCGTGCACTTCGGGCCGTTGCAGTAGAAGATCAGCTGGCGCGACTTGTCCTTCACCAGCCGCGGCAAGAGCGCCGCGGTCTGCGTGGCCGGGCAGCTGATCGCTCCGGCGATGTGGTTCTCCTCGAATTCGACGCGCGTGCGGGCATCGACCACCGTGAACGCCCAGTGCGCGGGCGGGGCCGCGGCGGTCTTGGTCTGCAGGTCGGCGGTGGTGATGAAAGTGAGCGGAGCCTCGTCGGCCCGCGTTTGCCCGGCGCCCGCGAGCGCCGCGGTGGCAATCAACCAGATCTTCATGTCCGGCATCCCCTTTCAGGAGGGCTCGACAGTAGCTGCCGAAAGGAACGCCGGCCAGAAATCGAGCCGCGGAGCCGCAAAATCAAAGCCGGCACTGGACGCACTCAATGCGTCGCTGCCGGGCCTTGTGGGCGCGGGTATGGCGCGCAGGCAGCACGTGGTTTGACATCGCCATCGCGCAATGCGAATCCCGATCGACGGGACCACGTCGGAGGGGAGTGCGGGTGCCTCGTGTGCTTCGCGCCGCGCAGTCGAGGGCGGGTCGTCCAGGCCGTGGGACCGCGCCGCAGCACCGGGTCGTCCGCGACGACTCCCTCAACGTGGAGACCCCTCCGCAGGCGCTTTGTGCATACCTGACGCCCGCGGCGGACCGGTTCCTCCGCTCGAACTTCGAGGTTCCGCGCCTTTCGCCGCGCGGGCACCGGCTCGACGTCGGCGGGCTGGTGGAACGGCCGCTCCGGCTGCGCGTGCAGGAGTTGTCCCGGTTCCCGCAGCGTACGCTCACGGTGACGACCGAATGTGCCGGAAACCACCGGACCACGCTGTCACCGCTTCCTCCGGGCGAACCCTGGAGCGGCGGAGCGGTCAGCACGGCGCGCTGGACCGGCGTTCCGCTGGCCGCGCTCCTCGAGCGGGCGGGATTGCGGCCCGGCGCCGTGGAGGTGATCGCTACCGGAGCGGATTCCGGGCAGGTGACGGACGGTCAGGCTCCTTACGCGCGGTCGCTTCCTCTCGCGCGGGCGCTCCACCCGGACACCGTCGTCGCGCTGCGGATGAACGGTGAGCCATTGCTCCCTCCGCACGGCGCGCCAGCGAGGCTCATCGTTCCGGGTTGGTACGGGATGGCCAGCGTCAAGTGGCTCGCGCGGCTCGAGCTGGTAGCCGAGCCGTTCGCCGGGTACTTCCAGTCGGAACGCTACGTCTATCGCCAGCCTGGCCAGGCGGCGACGCCGGTGACCGACATGCGGGTGAAGTCGGTGTTCACCTCGCCTTCGCCGGCCGCGCCGGTCGCGATGGGACCAGTGCGCGTCGGCGGATTCGCCTGGTCGGGCAGCGCGCGCATCGCGCGGGTCGAGGTGAAGTCCGGCGACGGGGCCGGGTGGGTAGCCGCCCGGCTCACCGGCGACGACGAGCCGTACGCCTGGCGCGCCTGGGAGTCGACCTGGACGCCTGCCTCGCGGGGACGCCACGTGCTGCGCTGCCGGGCGGCCGATGAAGCCGGCAACGTCCAGCCCGACCTGCCCCGCTGGAACGAGCTGGGGTACGGCGCGAACGGGGTGCAGACGCTGGTCGTGGAAGTCTTCTAGGATCGCTCAGCCGTCCGAGAGCGCGTTCATCAAGGTGCGCCACTCGAAATAGGCGTCCGTGCTCTGTAGCGAAGCCGCGGGCGGTTCGGGCCAGGGCAACGGTCCACCGGCCCAGGTCTTGGGCGGGATGAGCGTCGCAACGTCCGAGGCCGCATGCGCCGCGATCGGCCGGAGGGCTTCTCCGGGCTTGAGGCGCGCCGGAGCAGGCGGCTCCTCGTCCTTCACCACGTCGCGGCGGATGAGCATCTGCTCCTTCACCTCTTCCATCCACTCCGCGAGCCGGGCGGGCGGCCGCCTTTTCTTTGGTTCGCCCGCGCCTTGCCGAGCGGACTTGTGCTCGGCCCACCAGCGCGCGAACCATTCCGGAGCCAGCGGCGAGACGCCAAAGGTCCGCCGCGCGGCCATCCAGCGGGGATCGACCACCGCGCGCCGCAGGACCGGGTGCAGCCAGACGTGTTCCACGCTCGGCGGTCCGAGCGGGATCGCCTCCTCGTTCGCGTCGAGGCGGAACGCCCGGGGATCGACCCGCGAGATCGGGGCGCGCGGAAGCGGCGTGCGCGGCCGCGGCGGGGCGCGCACGGGTGCGAGCGGAGCAACGTCCGAGGCAGTGCGCGCCGCGTCGCGCTCGACGGGCAGGCGCAGCTCGCCGTCGAGGCGCAAGCGATCCGGGCGCACCGCGGAGAATTCCGGCAATGGGCGCGGCAGCGCAGCGAGGCGCAGCAGCCGCCGGGGGGCGGAGCCTCGGACGATCTGGGCGCCGAGAAGCAGGGTGCCGTACTCGTCCGCGGTGGATTGCGCCGGCGC
>DATFUN010000508.1:0-4542 GCA_035260805.1 Myxococcales bacterium
GCTAGCGCGAAATCGCGGAGCAAGCCATAGCTGCAGGCGATCGAATCACGGCACAAGGCGCAGCCGAAGGCGAGCCGGGTTGCACAGGCGAGGCGAGCCATAGGCGAGCCGAACGTATATAAAGAGAAGTCAGGGATGCCCGCCCAAGCGGTCCGCAGCGACGTGATCGGCAGCCTGTTGCGACCGGACTACCTCAAGCTCGCCCGCGATCAGTTCGAGCGCGAAGAGCTTTCCGCCACCGCGCTCAAGCAGGTTGAGGATCGTGCGGTGGACGAGGCGGTGGAGCTCCAGGAACAGGCCGGCCTCGACGTGGTCACCGACGGCGAGCTGCGCCGCTACGCCTTCTTCGGCCACCTGATCGACGCCCTCGACGGCTTCGACAAGCTCGGCGGCTGGGCCATCCCCTTCCACAACGAGGCGGGCGAGCAACTCGTCTTCAAGCGTCCGGTGGTGGTCGAGAAGCTCCGCTGGCGTCGCAGCATGTGCGCCGAGGAGCTCACCTACCTGCGCGCCCGGACGAGCAAGCCCACCAAGGTCACCCTGATCAGCAGCCAGCAGGCCGCCGCCTACTACGATCCCGAGAAGTCGACCGGGGCCTATCCGACCCGCGACGCCTACCTGGCCGACATCGTCGACCTGACCCGGCGCGAGATCCTGGAGCTGGTGCGGCTCGGCTGCACCTACGTCCAGATCGACGCCCCACAGTACGCGGCGCTGCTGGACCCGGAGCTGCGCGAGGGGTACCGCAAGCGCGGCAGTGATCCGGACCGGCTGATCGACACCTGCATCGAGATGGACAATGCCGTGATCGGCAACCATCCGGAGGTCACCTTCGGTCTGCACATCTGCCGGGGCAACAACCAGTCGATGTTCTACGCGAGCGGCGGCTACGAGCCGATCGCGCGCGTGTTCACCAAGAGCCGCTTCCAGCGCTTTCTGCTCGAGTACGACGACCAGCGCTCCGGCGGCTTCGAGCCCCTGCGCGCGGTGCCCGACGACCGCGTCGTGGTGCTCGGCCTCGTGACCACCAAGAACCCGCGCCTCGAGTCGGTCGCCGAGCTGCGCGCCCGCGTCGAGGAGGCGGCCCGGCTGGTGCCGCTCGATCGCCTGGCGCTGAGTCCCCAGTGCGGCTTCGCCTCCACCATGGAAGGCAACCGGATCACCCCGGCCGAGCAGCAGGCCAAGCTCCGCCGGGTGGCCGAGACCGCGAATCGAATCTGGAGAGGAGAATCCCGATGAGAATGCTGGCCCTGCTCGCTCTGGCCCTGCTCGGCCTGTCGCCCGTCCCCGCCTGGGCCCAGTCGATCAAGATGGGCGCGGTGGTTCCCTTGACCGGGCGCTACGGCGCGGGCGGCGCCCAGATCCGCGCCGGCTACGAGTTCGCGGTGGAGCGCCTGAACGTGGGCGGCGGCATCACGGTGGGCGGCGTCAAGATGCCGGTCGAGCTGGTCCTGCTCGACGACGAGTCGGACGCCACCAAGACCGTCGCGCGCATGGAGACCCTCGCCGCCCAGGGCGTGATCGGCTACCTCGGCGGCTTCGGCTCCGACCTCCACGCGGCGGCCGCCTCGGTGGCCGAGAAGAACCGCATCCCATACCTCGGCGTGGCCTTCGCGCTCCAGAAGATCCACCAGCAGAACTTCCGCTACCTCTTCTCCCCGTTCTGGAAGTCGCCCGACATCGGCCACGCCACCCAGGGCCTGCTCGAGCTGATCCCGGCCGGCGAGCGGCCCAGGACGGTGGCCATCTTCCAGGAGAAGACGGACTGGGGCCGCGAGATGGCGGCCGCCTGGACGGAGGCGGGCAAGACTGCCGGCTACCAGGTCGCGCTGAACGGCGAGTACGCGCCGGGGGCCAAGGACTTCTCCGACCTGATCCTGAAGGCCAAGGCCGCCAACGCGGACGTGGTGCTGGCCCTGCCCAACCCACCCGACGGCATGACCATCGTGAAGCAGATGAAGGAGCTCGGCTTCACCCCCAGGCTCTCCTTCTTCATCCGCGCGCCCGACGCCCAGATCTGGTCGCAGAACCTCGGCAAGGACGGCGACTTCATGGTGCTGGCCGCGGGCTGGCACCACGCCATGAAGGGCGCCGGGGTCAAGGAGCTGAACGACGCACACCAGAAGAAGTTCGGCCGT
This sequence comes from Myxococcales bacterium, assembly GCA_035260805.1. Classification (GTDB taxonomy): domain Bacteria; phylum Myxococcota; class Myxococcia; order Myxococcales; family 40CM-4-68-19; genus VBKO01. The sequence goes on from DATFUN010000508.1 coordinate 2,139, forward strand.
CCGGCGGATCCGCTGGTCGGCCCGGCCTACGCGTGCGTGGAGATCCTGGCCGCCGCGGTGACCCGCGCCGGCTTCCCGGATCGCGAGAAGGTGCGCGACGCGATCGCGGCGACGAACATGAACACGGTGATCGGCAGCGTGAAGTTCCGCCCGGACGGCACCGGCATCGTCCCGCAGGCGCTCCTGCAGTGGCAGAACGGCAAGCAGGAGCTGGTGTGGCCGAAGGAGGCGGCGACCGCGACGCTGGCGTTCCCGGCGCCCCCGTTCGCCAAGCGCTGAGCCCCGGCGCCTGAGTCGACCGTGGCCCTCCTCGAGGTCGAGCGGCTGACCAAGGGCTTCGGCGGCGTCCTCGCGGTCAGCGACGTGAGCCTCACCCTCGAGGCCGGCGAGCTGCTCGGCGTCATGGGGCCGAACGGCTCCGGCAAGACCACGCTGTTCAACCTGATCGCGGGCGCGCTCCGTCCAGACCGCGGGCGCATCCGCTTCCAGGGCCACGACATCGCCGGACTCTCTCCGCACCGCGTCTGCGCCCGCGGAGTCGCGCGCACGTTCCAGCTCGTGCGGCCCTTCGCGGGCCTCTCCGCGCTCGACAACGTGCGGGTGGGCTGCCTCTACGGCCGGCGGCGCGGGGCGGGCGCCCGGACGGAGGCCCTCCGCCTGCTCGCCCTCGTGGGCCTCGAAGACCGCGCGGCGACGCCGGCCGCCGCCCTCACCCTGATGGACCGGAAGCGCCTCGAGCTGGCCCGCGCGCTCGCCACCGGGCCGGACCTGCTGCTGCTCGACGAGTTCATGGCCGGTCTGAACCCGACCGAGACCGCGGCGGCCATGGGCCTGATCCGCCGGCTGGTCGCCGATGGGCTCTCGGTGCTGATGGTGGAGCACATCGTGTGGGCACTGATGGACCTCGCGCGCCGCATCGTGGTGCTGAGCGCGGGCGAGAAGATCGCGGACGGCCCGCCCGCCGCGGTGGCCGCCGATTCCCGGGTGGTGGACGTCTACCTCGGCGTGGAGCGCCCGGGAGCCGCGCGTGCTTGAGATCCGCGGCCTCGAGGCCGCCTACGGCGACGTCCCCGCGCTCTCCGGCGTCACGCTTCGCGTCGGCGCAGGCGAGATCGTGGCGCTGCTCGGCCCGAACGGCGCGGGCAAGTCCACCCTGCTCGGCTGCGTGGCCGGGCTGGTACGGCCCCGCGCGGGCGCCATCTCCTGGGATAGTAAAAACCTTCTGACAGTCTCCCCGCACCTGATCGTCGAGCGCGGCCTCGCGGTGGTGCCGGAGGGCCGGCGCCTCTTCGGCTCCATGACGGTGGAGGACAACCTCGACCTGGGCGCCTTCTCGCCGCGGGCCCGCGCGGCGCGACGGGAGAGCCTCGAGCGCGTGTTCGCGCTCTTCCCCGATCTGCGGACGCGCCGGCGGCAGATCGTCCGCGCCCTCTCCGGCGGCCAGCAGCAGATGGTGGCGGTGGGCCGCGCCCTGATGGCGAGCCCGCGCCTGCTGATGCTGGACGAACCGTCGCTCGGCATCGCGCCCCTGCTGGTGCGCCGGATCCTCGACGCGCTGGTCGAGATCAACCGCGCCGGCGTGGCCGTCTTCCTGGTGGAGCAGAACGTGCGCGCCGCGCTGACCCTGGCCCACCGCGCCTACATCCTGGAAGGCGGGCGCGTGGTGGGCGAGGGCGAAGGCCCCGCGCTGCTGCGCGATGCTTACGTGCGCCGCGCCTACCTGGGGCCGCTGGCCGCGGGCGGCTGAGGCGCGTGAGGCTCGTGAGGCGGCCCAGCCGATGACGGTTCTCGCGCAGCAGATCGTGCTCGGCCTGCTCCTGGGCGGCCTCTACGGGCTGGCCGCGGCCGGCCTCTCGCTCGTGTTCGGCGTGCTCAAGGTGCTGAACGTGGCCCACGGCGAGCTGATCATGCTGGGCGGCTACGGGGCCTACTGGCTCTTCGCGCTCCTGGGCCTGGATCCCTTCGCCTCGCTCCTCCTGGTGATCCCGGGCTCGCTGCTGCTGGGCGCCCTGCTGTTCCTCGTGCTCTTCGGCTTCGTGGTGCGCGCGCCCGAGGAGACGCGGATCAAGAACTCGCTGCTGGTGGGGTTCGGCCTGGCGCTGGCGCTCCACGCTCTCGCGGTGCGTCTCTTCACCGCGGACGATCGCTCGATCTCCACCGGCTACGGCGGCGCCGTGATCACGGTGGGGCCGATCGCGATCCCGGTCATCCGCCTGGCGAGCCTCCTGGTGGCCCTCGCGCTGATCGCGGGGCTGCACCTCCTGCTCGCGCGCTGGCGGTGGGGCAAGGCCATCCGCGCCACCGCGGAGGACTGGCAGGCCGCGCTCCTCACCGGCATCGACGTGCGGCGCGCCTACCTGCTGGCCTTCGCGATCGGTACCGCGCTGGCGGGCGCGGCGGGCAC
>DATFUN010000509.1:0-2165 GCA_035260805.1 Myxococcales bacterium
GGCGGGGGCGGCGGCGGCGCGACGCGCGTTTCGACCACGGGCGGCGGCGGGGGAGGCGGCGGCTCGGGATGGTCACCGATCGGCTGCCCGTCCGGACCGAGCGTGTCGGCCTTCTTGCGGCGAAGCACGACGCCGCTGGCCGGCGGCTTGGGCGCCGCGGCCTTGGGTGAACGCTCGCCGCGGAACTTGTCCGTCACCGCCAGCGCCTGATCGTCCTCGAGCGACGAGGAGTGGCTCTTCACGTCGTATTCGTGGGCCTTGAGCCAATCGACCATCTCCTTGTTGGAGAGGCCGAGGTCCTTTGCAAGCTCGTACACGCGCTTCTTCGCCATCGTTCCCTTGCCTGCCTCTGTCGGGGGCCCCCGAGGCCTCCGAGGGGCCTGCCTCTTTAGTCTGCCCTGGCTGTTACCGTCAAGCGAGCCAACCGAGCAGCCGATCCAGCGCCGGCTCCGGGGCCCGCCCTCTCAAAGCTCGCGCGATCCGGCGTCCCTGGACCGCCTTCTTCGCGCACTCCGGATCGCGGCAGAGATAGCAGCCGCGACCTGGTCCCGATCCGGGGACGACCTCTCCTTCCCGGACCGACAACCGCAGGAGCTCGCGTTGGGACCGCACCACCCTGCACCCGACGCACCGCCTCTGCGGCTCGCCGGGGCGGATGCGGCCCGCCCGCCTCCCGCGGACCACCTGTTTTAACCGCCTTGCGCGGCTGGCGCACCACTCTCGGCAGCGCGCTTCGCATCGAGGTCCGCCTTGAGCCGCGCCTCCTCCTGCAGGTAGTGCTCCACGGCGGTCTTCACCTGCCGTCCCTTCTTGACCCCAAGCCCCGTCGTCTCCCCGAACTTCACCACGTCGGGCTCGTTGTGGATGTCCTCCACCGTCTTGTAGCCCGCGTTCGCCATCTGCTCGATGTTCCGTTCAGAGATGCCGCGGACGCGAAGAAGTCGCTCGGCCTGGGTCAGCTCGCTGGGATGCCGGCGCGCCTCCGCCAGGCGGGCCTCCTCCCGCTCGCGGTCCATGCGGGCCAGCTCCTCCTCGTCCTTCCCGATCTGATCGCGGGCGGCCGCCAGGTAGCGCTCCACGTTATCTGCCGTGATTCCGGGCATTTGCAGCAAGACCTCGGTGGAGGCATTGGCGAAGTCCTTGGCGCTGCGGAACCCGTGCGCGTAGAGCAGCTCGACCGTCTGCTCGGGCAGCCCGATGGCCGTCAGGCTGCGCTGGGCGAACTCGCGCAGCTCCTTCACCCGGCTCTCGCTGTTGATGTCGAGCTTCCAGCCGGTGAGCTGCGCCGCCAGGCGCACGTTCTGCCCGCGGCGGCCGATGGCGAGCGAGAGCTGGTCGTCGGGGACGATGATCTCCATCGCCTTGTTCTGCTCGTCGAGCAGCACGCGGGTGACCTCCGCGGGCTGCAGCGCGTTGACCACGAAGCGGGCCGGATCCTCGTCCCAGGGGACGATGTCGATCTTCTCGCCGCGCAGCTCCTGCACCACCGCCTGGACGCGGCTGCCCTTCATGCCCACGCAGGCGCCGACCGGATCCACGTCTCCGTCGCGCGAGGCCACCGCGATCTTGGTGCGGCCGCCCGGCTCGCGGGCAACCGCCTCGATCACCACCACCCCTTCGGCGATCTCCGGCACCTCCATCTCGAACAGCTTGCGCACCAGCTCGGGCGAGGCGCGGGAGAGGATGATCTGCGGGCCCTTCGACTCGCGCAGCACGTCCAGCACGAAGGCCTGCACGCGGTCGCCGGCGCGGTAGCTCTCGCGCGGCGTCTGCTCTCGCACCGGCAGGACCGCCTCGGCCCGGCCCAGGTTGACGATGATGTTCCCGCGCTCGAAGCGCAGCACGATGCCGCTGACGATCTCGCCCTTGCGGTCCTTGTAGTCGTTGTAGACGTTCTCGCGCTCCGCATCGCGGGTGCGCTGGATGATCACCTGCTTCGCCGTCTGCGCGGCGATGCGGCCGAAGGACTTCCGGTACGTCTTGAGGTGCAGGATGTCGCCGTACCGCTCGTCCTGGACCCGCGCCTCTTCCTCGTCCTCGGGGCGGTAGAAGATCTGGAAGAGCAGCTCGTCGCCGACCTCCGCCTCGATGCCCTTCTTTCCCGCGTCGTCCAGCGAGATCTGGTTGACCGACTTGATCGGGTCCTCCACCTCCACCCGCGGCAC
>DATFUN010000510.1:0-2613 GCA_035260805.1 Myxococcales bacterium
TCCTCGATCTCTGCCGGGGCCCCCACGTGACCTCGACCGGCCAGCTCAAGGCCTTCAAGCTGCTCTCGAGCTCGGGGGCCTACTGGCGCGGGGACGAGAAGAACCCGATGCTGCAGCGGATCTACGGGACCGCCTGGCTCACCCAGGAGGAGCTGGACAAGTACGTCTGGCGGCTCGAGGAGGCGAAGAAGCGGGATCATCGCAAGCTCGGGCGCGAGCTCGACCTGTTCGACTTCTTCGACATCGCGCCGGGCGCGCCGTTCTGGCTGCCCGGCGGCATGACCCTCGTCCGCGAGCTGGAGAAGTTCGCCCGGGAGTCGCTCGACGCGCGCGGCTACCAGGAGATCTCCACCCCGCTGCTCGTGAACAAGAAGCTCTGGGAGCAGTCGGGGCACTGGGCGCTCTACCAGGACAACATGTTCAAGTTCGAGGTCGAGGACGAGGTCTTCAGCCTCAAGCCGATGAACTGCCCGGAGTCCGCCCTCGTCTACAAGCGCGCGCTCCGCTCCTACCGCGATCTGCCCATCCGCTACTCGGAGATGGGGCGCGACCACCGCAACGAGCGCTCCGGCGCGCTCTCTGGCCTCGTGCGGGTGCGGCAGTTCACCCAGGACGACGCGCACCTGTACTGCCGTCCCGAGCAGGTGCAGGCCGAGATCACCGACCTGCTCGAGCTGGTGCGGCAGTGGTATGCCACGTTCGGGCTGCGACCCTCGTACCGGCTCGCCACCCGGCCCCCCGACAAGCTCGGGACCGAGCAGCAGTGGGACCAGGCGGAGGACGCGCTCCACCAGGCCCTGCGCGCGAACGACCTCGTCTCCGATCTGGACAAGGGCGGCGGCGCCTTCTACGGCCCCAAGATCGACATCGACGTGGAGGACGCGCTGGGCCGGCAGTGGCAGCTCGCCACCATCCAGGTGGATCTCACGATGCTGCCCGAGCGCATGCAGTGCGAGTACATCGACACGGACGGGCAGGCCAAGCGGCCGGTGGTGATCCACCGGGCGATCTTCGGCTCCTACGAGCGGTTCGTGGCGATCCTCACCGAGCACTTCGCGGGCGCCTTCCCCACCTGGCTGGCCCCGGTGCAGGCCCGCGTGCTCCCGATCAGCGAGAAGCACGCCGAGCACGGGCGGAAGGTGTTCGCGGCCCTGCGCGCCGCGCGCATCCGCGCCGAGCTCGACGACCGCAACGAGAAGCTGGGCTACCGCATCCGGGACGCCCAGGTTCGCAAGGTGCCGTACATGCTGGTCGTGGGTGAGCGCGAGGCCCAGAACGGCACCGCCAGCCTGCGCCGCCGCACGGGTGAAGACGTGGGCGCGGTGCCGGTGGAGCGCATCGTGGCCGAGCTCATCGCCGAGATCGCAAGTCGTTCCGCCACCCTCACCGTGGGTCACGCCGGCTGAGCCGGCCCCGCACCCCAAGGAGCGCGCCATCCAGTCTAAGGACATCCGGATCAATGAAGGCATTCGGGTGAGGGAAGTGCGGGTGGTGTCGGCCGAGGGCGAGCAGCTCGGGATCCTGCCGATCGCGCAGGCGCTGGAGCTGGCCCGTCAGCGGGAGATGGATCTGGTGGAGGTGGCCGCGGAGGCGCAGCCGCCGGTGTGCCGGATCATGGACTTCGGCAAGTACAAGTACATGCAGGCGCGGCGGCAGAAGGACGCGCGGAAGAAGCAGACGATCATCCAGGTGAAGGAAGTGAAGCTCGGACCCAAGACGGACACGCACGACTTCGACTTCAAGGCCAAACACGTGCGGCGGTTCCTGGAGGAAGGCAACAAGGCCAAGGTCACGGTGCGCTTCAAGGGCCGCGAGATGGCGCACACCGAGCTCGGCTGGAAGATGCTCAACAAGATGGTGGAGGGCATGCAGGACATCGCGGTCATCGAGAACCATCCCCGGATGGAAGGCCGCATGCTCAGCATGATCCTGTCGCCGAAACCACACTAGGAGCACGTCGATGCCGAAGATGAAGACGAAGCAGGCGGCGGCCAAGCGGCTGAAGGCCACCGGCACCGGCCGGCTCAAGCGTAACCGGATCTGGAAGCGGCACAAGCTCGAGGCCAAGCCCCCCAAGCGCAAGCGGCGCCTGCGGAAGGCGATCCTGGTCGCGAAGGTGGACGAGCCGCGCCTCAAGCGCCTCGTCCCGTATCTCTAAGGAGAAGAACTCATGCCACGGGCAAAGGGCGGGGCCAAGACCCGCCAGCGCAGGAAGAAGGTCCTCAAGCAGGCGAAGGGGTATTTCGGCGGACGGCGCAAGCTCTACCGCCCGGCCGCGGAGACGGTGCTGCGCGCCGGCGCCTTCGCCTACAGGGGACGCAAGCAGAAGAAGCGGCGGGCGCGCGCGCTCTGGATCATCCGGGTGAACGCGGCGTGCCGGCAGGTCGGGCTGTCCTACTCGGTCTTCATGGCGGGGCTCAAGAAGGCCGGGATCTTGCTGGATCGGAAGATTCTCGCCGAGCTGGCGGTATCCGATCCGACGGCCTTCGGCAAGCTGGCCGAGACGGTTCGAGCCCAGCGCGCCTGAGCGTGGCGGGGGACCCGCGGGTCCAGGAAGTCCTCGACCGGGCCCTGGCGGAGGTCGCCGGGGCCCGCTCCACGTCCGACCTCGAG
>DATFUN010000511.1:0-4405 GCA_035260805.1 Myxococcales bacterium
TCCATCGGCCGGCGCGACAGCGACGCGTCGCCGACGAGCGTGGCCGGGACCTCCGCGCCGGCCAGGATCCCGCAGAGGAGGCGCAGCGTGGTTCCCGAGTTCCCGCAGTCGAGGTCCGAAACCGGCGCGCGCAGTCCGCGCATGCCCACGCCGTGCACGACGGCGTCGTCGGGTCCCATGTCCGGATCGCGCTCGGGCAGCGCGGGCGATCCAGCAGGGCGCGCCGGCGGGGAGAAACCCTCGCGCCCTGCGCCCGGCGGCGCCGCCCACGGCGTCCCATCGCCGCGCAAGAGAGGCACCCCGAGCTGCGCCAGGCAGCGCGCGCTGGATCGGACGTCTCCGCCCGGCGCCAGGCCCGCGATGCGGCTCTCCCCCTCGGCGAGCGCGGAGAAGAGCAGCGCGCGATGCGAGATGCTCTTGTCCCCCGGTACGCGCACGGCCTGCCCGCGCAGCGGCCGGCGGAGCGGGTGGACGCGCGCCTTCATGCCGGAATCCGGTAGAGCGGCCGCCCGATTGCGCGGGCCACCGCTTCCACCTCGCGCATGAGCTGCGCGAACAGGGCCAGGTCGAGCGACTGCATCCCGTCGGAGAGGGCGCGATCCGGGTCCGGGTGCACCTCGATGATGAGGCCGTCCGCCCCGGCCGCCACGGCGGCGCGGGCCATCGGCAGGACGGCGGAGCGGATCCCGATGCCGTGCGACGGATCGACCACCACCGGCAGGTGCGACTCCGCCTTGAGCATCGGCACCGCGTTCAAGTCGAGCGTGTTGCGCGTCATCGTCTCGAAGGTGCGGATGCCCCGCTCGCAGAGGATCACCTGCTTGTTGCCGCGCGAGACGATGTACTCGGCGGCCATGAGCAGCTCCTTGATCGTGCTGCTCATCCCGCGCTTGAGCAGCACCGGCTTGCGCAGGTCTCCCACCGCTTCGAGGAGCGAGAAGTTCTGCATGTTGCGCGCGCCGATCTGCAGCAGGTCCGCCGCCTCCGCCACGGCCGGCAGCGTCTCGGTGTCCTTCACCTCGGTGACCACCTTGAGACCGGTCTCGGCGCGCGCCTTCGAGAGCAGCTCGAGCCCTTTCCCCTTGAGGCCCTGGAAGTCGTACGGACTCGTCCGGGGTTTGAAGGCGCCTCCGCGCAGCAGGCTGGCGCCGCTCTTCACCACGCCCCGGGCGGCGCCGAGGATCTGCTGCTCGCTCTCCACCGCGCACGGCCCCGCCATCACCACCAGCGCGCGGCCGCCGATCGGCACGCCCGCCACGTCGACCACCGTGTCGTCGTGCTTCACCTCGCGCGAGACGAGCTTGTAGGGGGCGGTGACCGGAATGCACTCCGCCACTCCCTCCATCAGGCGGAAGTGTCCGGGGTCGATGGGCCCCTTGTTCCCGGTGATCCCGATGGCCGTGCGGCCCGCGCCCTCGATCGCGTGGGGCGTGAACCCCAGCTCGCGCACGCGCGCCTCGATGGCCGCCTGCTGCGCGGGGCTGGTGTCGGTGTGGAGGACGATCAGCATGTAGGAGAAATACCCCAGATCCGGCGCGGTTTCCCGCGCGAAAGTCGCCTGCGTTCAGACGCCGAGGCGGTCCCCCGGGCGCAGCGGATGTCCGGCGAGGTACGCCGCGGTGGCCATCGGCCGCTTCCCTTCGGGCTGCACTTCGAGGAGGCGCCAGACGGTCCCCGCGCCGCAGGACACGTCGATGCCGTGAGGTCCCGCGGCGATCACTTCGCCAGGTTCCCGGCCGGCCGTGGCGAGCGGCAAGGCGGCGTGGACTTTCAAGATTTTGCCGGCATGGGTGGTCCAGGCGCCCGGCCAGGGCGTGAACCCACGGCGCCGCTGGTCCAGCTCGATCGAGGTGCGGGAGAAGTCCGCCCGGCCGTCCTCGCGGGTGAGCATCGGCGCGAGCGTCGCGCGCGAATGGTCCTGCGGGTAGCGCAAGAGCTCCCCCCGCTCGAGCCTGCGCAGCGCGACGCCCAGGAGCCCGGCGCCCAGGGGCGACAGCTTGCGCAGGAGCGACTCGCCCGTCTCGTCCGCGGCGATCTTGCGGGGGCGCTGCAGGCGGATGTCTCCGGTGTCCAGCCCCTCGTCCATCTGCATGATGGTGACGCCCGTGCGCTTGTACCCCCGCGCCACCGCCCACTGGGCCGGAGCGGCCCCGCGAAGCTCGGGCAGGAGCGAGGCGTGCACGTTGAGGCACCCATGCACCGGAACCGCCAGGGCATCCGCCGGAAGGATGCGCCCGTATGCCGCGACTACCGCCACGTCCGGGGTGTATCGCGACAGCGCCGCTGCGAGCCGGCCCTGCTTCACCTTCTCGGGCTGGTCCACCGGCAGACCGCGCTCCAGCGCCCACTGCTTGGCGGGGGGCGCCTGAGGCTTCCCCGATCGTCCCACCGGCCGATCGGGCTGGACGATCACTCCGACGAGCTGTCCCACACGCGCGCACGTCTCCAGGATGGGCAGCGCGAACTCCGGTGTGCCGAGGAAGACGATGCGCATCGGTGCGAGCGTATCACCCGCCCGGCGCAGGCGACGGAAGTCACAGCAGGGGTCGACCGGGCTTGTCGTAGGATGGGGACCATGCGTCTTCGCGTTTGCGCGCTCGCCCTCCTCTTCGCCTGCCGCCCGTCCGATCCGAAGGACCCGACCACCTGGCTCAAGCGGCTCTCCGACTCCGATCCGCGCACGCGGCAGCAGGCGGTGCAGGAGTTGCGCAAGCTCAAGGCCAGGGCGGCGGCGCCCCAGGTCGCTCAGCTGCTCAAGGACGCGATGGTGCGCGAGGAGGCCGCCGCCACCCTGCGCGACATCGGCGGCGCGGACGAGCTGCCGGCGCTGCTCGAGGCCGTGGACACGACGGTGGGCGCCGGCAGCGACACGGCGACGCGGGCAGCGAACCGGACCAACGCCCGGATCGCGGAGGCGCTGGGCGAGATCGGCGACCCGCGGGCCGGACCGGCCCTGTTGCGGCTGGCGCGCAGCAAAGACGAGTACGTGCGGCTCGAGGCGGTGCAGGCGCTCGGCGCGGTGAAGTTCAAGGAGGCGGTGCCCGAGCTGTCGCTCCTGGTCGACGATCCCGCAGCGCCGCCGCTGCTGCTGAAGAAGGCGGTGATCGCGCTCGGCCAGATCGGGGACCCGGCGGGGATTCCCGCCCTGCAGCACGCGCTGGTGCTGGAGCGCCAAGGCGTGAGCCTGTTGCCGGAGGCGTCGTATTCCCTCTTCCAGCTCGGGCCAGCCGCCGTGCCTCCGCTGATCCGCGTCGCCAAGGACGAGGACCCCGCCTACCTGAAATGGGCGCGAGAGAACAACCGCGCACCGGCGGGCACCTACGCGAAGGCGGCGCTGGTGCTCGGCGATCTGGGCGATCAGCGCGCCGTACCGGTGCTCTTGGAGAAGCTCCGATACAAGGACCCCGATCCGTTGCCGGGCACGGCCCGGATCCTGACCAACCTCGTCCGGCAGTTCGCCGCCAACGCGCTGGGACGGCTGCGCTCCAAGGACGGCGCCGCGCCCATCCTGGCGCTGGTGCAGACCCGGGACCCGCAGGACCTCGACCTGGTCGGCTTCGCTTCCGAGGCGCTGGTGTGGATCGGCGACCGCGCACAGGCCAAGGAGCTGCTGAAACGGGCCGAATCGGGCGACGTGCGTCTGCGGCTCCTGGTCGCGCAGGCGGCCGCGCTCTTCGCGGACGAGTCGTTGCTCAAGCAGTTCGACGCGCTCGGCGTCCGCGCGCGCAAGGCGCCGCCGGCGCAGTGCACCAGGGAGGTCGAGGCCCTGCAGATCGGAGAGGCCAAGGAGAAGGCGTGCGAGCTGGTCGCCGCGCAGTTCGAGGGACTGGCGATCGCGCTCGAGGCGGCGCACGCGTGCAAGGAGTCCACCCCCTGCTGGGTGGACAAGCTCAAGTACACCGAGCCGCTGCTCCGCGCCCGGGCCGCCTACGAGCTGGGGCGCCTGGGCGCGAGCGAGGCGGTGCCGTCCCTGGTGCAGGCGGCCGCGGACCAGGATCTGTTGGTCCGCGTCGCGGCCATCCGGGCGCTCGAATGGCTGCTCGGGGTTCCCGCCGCCCAACCGCAGCTGAAGGCGGCCGCCGACAAGCTCGCGGCGCAGCTCGCGGCCGAGCAGGGCCGCGTGCAATTCGTCAAGGTAAACGAGGAGTTGCGAAGACTGCAGGCGCGGATGGCCCATCTTTGACGGATGTGTCGGATCGCCGCCGTCCGCTTGCGAAACGAACCGCGCGGATCGCGAGAGCCGCAGGCCGCAAGTCGCGAGCCAAGCTGATAGACTTTCCGGGCCTTGCCCAAGCTCATCGGCATTCCCGCCTCTCCCGGTGTCGCCATCGGGAAGGTGCATCCCATCGATCGCCGCCGCGCGCGTGTGCCGCGGTACCACATCGCGGCGGAGCAGGTGGTTTCC
>DATFUN010000512.1:0-2533 GCA_035260805.1 Myxococcales bacterium
TGGACGTTCTGCTGGATCGACCGGCCCAAGAGGCAGATCTTACGTCCGTGCTGGAGCGCCGCGCGCACCACGCTCTGCACGCGGTGGATGTTCGATCCGAACATCGCCACCACGATGCGCCCCCGGGCGGATGGGCCACCGAAGATGCGCGCCATCGCCTCGCCGACCTGGCTCTCCGAGGCGCTGGTCCCCTGGCGCTCCGCGTTGGTCGAGTCGCTGAGCAGGCACGAGACGCCCTCTTCTCCCAGCTCCGCGAATCGCCGCACGTCGAGCAGGCGTCCGTCCGGGGGCGACCAGTCCACCTTGAAATCGCCGGTGTGCACGACGATCCCGGCCGGGGTGCGCAGCGCGTACCCGACGGCATCGGGGATGGAATGGGTCACCTGGAGCGGCTCGACCTCCATGCCGCCGACCCGCGTGGGCGAGCGCGGCGACAGCTCCTCGAACCGCGGCGAGATGCCGTGCTCCGCGAGCTTCTCCTTCACCACCGCCAGCGTGTACCGCGTGCCGCACACCGCGGCGTCCGGATGCTCGCGGAGCAGGTACGGCAGCGCGCCCACGTGGTCCTCGTGCGCGTGCGTGAGCAGCACCGCCTCGACCGGCGGACCCGGCGTTCGCAGGTGCGCGAAGTCCGGGGTGATGATCTCCACGCCCAGCGCGGCTTCGCCGCCGGGGAAGAGCACGCCGCAGTCGACCACCACGCGCGAGGCAGGCGTCTCGACCACCAGGCAGTTCATGCCCACCTCGCCCAGGCCGCCGAGCGGAACCAGGCGCACCGGTGCGGGGACGTTCTCCACGCTGCGCAACTTAGCGCACCGGCGCCCTGGCGGGGCGCGATCCGCCGGCCGTGAACGCGCGCGGCTTTGATGTTACACGCACGCCGTGGACCCGCTCGCCAAGGTGCTCAATCCCGAGCAGCTCGCCGCCGTCCGGCACGAGGGCGGGCCGCTCCTCATCCTGGCGGGCGCTGGGAGCGGCAAGACTCGCGTGCTCACCCACCGCATCGCCCACCTGCTCCGCGAGCGGAAGGCCCGGCCCGCCGAGATCCTCGCGGTGACGTTCACCAACAAGGCCGCCGGCGAGCTGAAGGACCGCGTGGCCAAGCTGGTCGGTCCCGACGCCGAGCGGCTGTGGGTGGCGACCTTCCACGCCGCCGGTGCGCGCATCCTGCGCCGGGAAGCGGAGGCGCTGGGCCTGAACCGCGCGTTCGCCATCTACGACGACGCGGACCAGCTCGCGGAAGTGAAGCGGTCGTGCCAGGAACTGGGCGTCGACGTGGGCACGGCCCGCCAGCATGCCGCGCGGATCGATCGCTGGAAGAACGCCGGGCTTTTGCCGGGCGAGGTGAAGCCCGCCGACTACGACGTGCCCGGGCGCGTCTCGCAGAGGGTCTACGACCGCTACCAGCGCGCCCTGCAAGCGGCCAGCGCGGTGGACTTCGGCGACCTGATCGTCCGGGTGATCGAGCTGTTCCGCACGCACCCGGACATCGCGCAGCGCTACGCCTCGCGCTTCCGCCACGTCCTGGTGGACGAGTTCCAGGACACCAATCCCGCGCAGTACCAGCTCCTGCGCATGCTCGCCGAGGAGCATGGCAACCTCTGCGTGGTCGGCGACGACGACCAGTCGATCTATCGGTGGCGCGGCGCGGAGGTGGACAACATCCTCGACTTCCCCCGCCACTTCCCCGGCACCCGGGTGGTGAAGCTGGAGCAGAACTACCGTTCCACCGGCCGCATCCTGGCGGCCGCGCACGCGGTGATCGAGAAGAACCCGCGGCGCGCCGAGAAGAAGCTGTGGACGGCGGCCGGCGAAGGCGAAAAGCTTCGCGTGCTGCTCGCGGAGGACGAGCGCGACGAAGCCCAGCGGGTGGCGCAGGAGCTCTACGCGGAGAATGCCCGCGGGACGTCGTACAGCGAGATGGCGGTGTTCTATCGGGCCAACGCGCAGTCGCGCGCGCTCGAAGACGGCCTGCGGGCGCGCCGGGTGCCGTACCGGGTGGTGCGCGGGCGATCCTTCTACGACCGGGCGGAGGTGAAGGACGTCGCCGCCTACCTCCGGCTGTGCGTGAACCCTCGCTCCGACGTCGACCTGCTGCGCATCGTCAACACGCCGCCGCGGGGAATCGGCGACACCACCATCGAGCGGCTGCGGGACTCGGCGGGCCGCACCGGGCTCTCGCTCTGGGAGGCCATCGAGTCGATGGAGCGGGATCCCGAGCTGGCGGCCTCGGCGCGGACCAAGCTGGGCCCGTTCCGCGATCTGCTCCGGCGGCTGGGCGACGCGGTCCGGAGCGCGCCGGGCGCGGCGGACGCGATCGAGCTGGTGATGAGCGAGACGGGGTACGAGGACAGGCTGAGGCTGGAAGGAGAGGAAGGGGAGGACAGGCTGGAGAACCTGCGGGAGCTCATCGGGGCGGCGAGGGAGTTCGATGCCGTATGGAGGGAGGCGCGAGGGGCGAGCGCGACTACGACGGCGACGGCGACTGCGACGGCGACGGCGACTACGACAGCGACGGCGACTACGACAGCGA
>DATFUN010000513.1:0-7170 GCA_035260805.1 Myxococcales bacterium
CCGCCCAGAGCGAGAGGAACTCGGCCCGGCCGGCCTTGGCCGCGGCGGTCCGCAGCGGCCGGGTCAGCGCGTTCTGCAACGGGAAGGGCAGGATCGCCTCGGGGTCCTGGTCGACCTGCTGCATGAACCGGTTCACAATGCCGCGCGCGGGACGCCCGGAAAAAGCCCGGGTCAGACGCGTCTCGTGCTCGCGAGCATCGAGGATGGCCTGCTTGTAGCACTCCGGAACGCCCGCCTCTTCGGTGGTGAGGAAGGCGGTGCCGAGCTGCACCGCGTCCGCGCCCAGCGCCAGCGCGGCGGCGATGCCGCGGCCATCCATGATGCCGCCGGAGGCGATGACCGGTACCCGGACCGCGTCGACGATCTGGGGGACCAGCGCCATGGTCCCCACCATCGACGACTCGAAGTCGGCCGCGAAGCTGCCGCGATGCCCGCCCGCCTCGCTCCCCTGCGCGACCACCGCGTCCACGCCGGCTTTGTCCAGCGCGACCGCCTCCTCCACCGTGGTCGCCGTGCCGGCGAGGAACATGCCCCGCCGCTTGACTGCCTCCACCGCCGACGGCGGCAGCATGCCGAAGGTGAAGCTGAATACGGTGGCGGAGGTCTCCAACGCGGCGGCGAGCTGCGCCGGAAACGAGTCGGCCGGCGGGGACGGCGGCACCGGGGCTGGTAGCCCCAGCTCCGCGTAATGAGGCGCGACCCGTTCCACGGCGCGCCGCGCGTCGCCGGCCTGTTCGGGAGCGCGCACGGGAGCGAACAGGTTGATGCCGAACGGCCGCGAGGTGAGCAACCGCACCGCTTGCGCCGACTCCGCGATCTGCTGCGGGGTGAGGTACGCCGCGCCGATCGAGCCCAGCGCGCCCGCCTCGGACACCGCCGCGACCAGCCTGGGCGTGTCGCCGCCACCCGCCATCGGAGCTTGGATGATCGGGTGCTCGAGCCGCAGCCGCTTGCTCAGTCCGGTAGTCCTTGCCACGTGGTCCTCCTTTCCGCCTAACGTATCAGGCAGTCTGGGCGGCAGCTGCGCGTCCGGCGCCACGCGCAGGGACCGGCGTGCGCGGGGCGCGCGCGACGGCTGCGCCGAGCCGCTTGATCCCTTCCGCGATCAGGTCGGGCGGGCGATTGGAGAAGTTCAGGCGGAGGAAGTTGCGCTCCGGCGCGCGGGCGAAGAAGGGTGCCCCGGGCACGAAGGCGACCCGATCTCGGAGCGCTTCCGGCAGCAGGCGGGAGGAGTCGGCGCCGTCCGGCAGTCCGACCCAGACGAAGAGCCCGCCTTCCGGGCGCGTCCAGGTGGTGCCGGCGGGAAGCTCGCGCCCGAGCGCGTCGAGCATGGCGTCGCGGCGCCCGGCGTACAGGGACCGGATCCGCGACACGTGCGCGTCGTAGTCGAACGACTCGAGCAGCCGCGCCGCCGCCCGCTGCGAGAGGGTGCTCGTGTGCAGGTCGCAGGCTTGCTTGGCCACCGTCAGCGCGCGGATGGTTTCGTCCGCTGCGACCACCCAGCCGATGCGCAAGCCCGGCGCCAGCGTCTTGGAGAAGGTGCTGAGGTAGATGATCGGCGCACGCGGGTCGAGCCCGGCGACCGCCGGAAGCTCGGCGCCGGAATAGCGGAGCTCGCCGTAGGGATCGTCCTCGAGCACCGCGACGCCGTGGTCGGCGGCGAGACGCGCGACCTTCTCGCGCCGCTCGAGCGCCAGCGTGGTGCCCTTCGGGTTCTGGAAAGTGGGTACCAGGTAGACGAGCTTGGGTCGCGCCCGCTTGAGCGCCCTCTCGAGCTGATCGACGCGCATCCCGTGCTCGTCGCTGCCCACCGTCACGAACGCCGCCTCGTGCGCTTCGAAGACCTGCAGCGCGGCCAGGTAGGACGGGCTCTCCACCACCACGGCGTCGCCCGGATCGAGCAGGACGCGGGCCACCAGGTCGATGCCTTGCTGCGATCCGCTGGTGACCAGCACCTGCTCCGGCGACGCGGACAGGCCGCGGCGGCGCATGCGCTCGGCCACCCACGCGCGCAGCGGGCCGAATCCTTCGGTGGTGCTGTATTGGAGGGCGGCGGCTCCTTCGCGCGCGAAGACGTCGGCATGCGCCCGGGCAAGCTCCGCGATCGGGAATGCCTCCGGCGCGGGCAGGCCGCCGGCGAAGGAGAGGATGTCCGGCCGCTCGGTCACCTTGAGGATCTCGCGGATCGCGGAGGCCTTCACCCGGCTCGTGCGCCGGGAGAACGTCGGGGACTTCATGCGGCCTCCTTGCGCCGGCGGCGCGGCGCCCCACCCGGTGCGGGAAGGGGGACCTGCGTCTGTTCCTTCACCGTCGAGAGGACCACGGTCGTGTGGGTCCGCGTCACGCCGGGGATGCGGCGCAGCGTCTCCGAGATCAGCTCGTCGAGGGTGCCGGTGTTCTGGGTCACCACCTTGAGCAGGTACGAGTCGAGCCCCGCCACGCGGTGGCACTCGAGCACCTCGGGAATCTCGAGGATCTTGCGGATGAAGACGTCGTGATGACGCGGATGCGCGATGCGCACGCCGACGAACGCGCGGATGTCGTTCCCCAGGAGCTGCGGGTCGAGCCGCGCGACGTAGGCGGTGATGGCTCCGCGCTCCTCCAGCTTGCGCACGCGGTCGGCCACCGCCGGCTGCGAAAGCCCCACCGCCTCCGCGATGGCCATCTGGGTGGTGCGCGCGTCTCCCTGCAAGAGGCCCAGGATCTGATAATCTATCGGATCGAAGGCGCTCAAGGAAAGTTCCTATCGGCTAGATGGCCACCACACGGATGATGTATAGGCACCCTGCCTGCGGCGCGTCAAGCAGGCAGTCCACCTCACCGTCGGAAGACGCGCGTGCCGGAGCGAGGTACAGGTCGAGGCTCCCGGAGGACGCCATGCCCGCTCGCCTCGCCTGTGCCTTGCTGTTGCTCGCCCCCGCCGCCGCCGCCCCGCAGCAACAGGAAGATCGGGGGAAGATCATGCTGACCATCTTCCTCCGCCACGATCAGTCCAAGACGCTGACGGAGATCCGCGCGCAGCTCGAGCGGACCGGTTTCATGCAATCCTTCCCGCCCGCCGGCGTGGAGGTCGTCTCCTGGTACGTGATGATGGGGATCGGCCAGGTGGTCACCCTGCGGTTCCCGGCCGAGCGCCTGCGCGAGGTGAACCGGCTAGTGGAGGAGAAAGCGTGGGGCGCGTATCGGACCGACTTCTACCCGACGTACGACTACCGGGCGGTCGCGGAGCAGGAGCACAAGAAGACCGCGAAGTGACGCCCTGGCGCAGGGTGGCGGAGGAGGCAGGATTCGAACCTGCGAGCCCTCGCGGGCCTGCGGTTTTCAAGACCGCTGCCTTCAGCCGCTCGGCCACTCCTCCGCAGGAGTGAGTACGGCAGTCTAGCCGAGCGTGCCACCCGAGCGGAAATCGATGGCGATCTTCAGCCGCCGCGGAGGCTGTACGTCCCGTCCGGGAGCGCCGGGAGGGAAGCGTTCCGATCGAACAGGATCGCCGCTGCGAGTTCCAACTCGTGGCGGAGGAAGACGATCTCGGCCGTGCGCTCGTCGCGATCGCTCGGCCCGAAGTACTCCTGGTGAGGTTTGCCGCAGTCGGGGCAACGGACCCAGAGCACTCCGGGCTTCATGGCAACGCAGTACTTCGGCAGCTTGGAGAAGACGTAACCACTCATGACCGGCTCGACGTTGATATTGCCCACCACTCAGGCTCCCACGGTCCGCCCAAGTCAATGAGGGAACGCAGGTATGCGAAGCAACGGGACTTGGCAGCCCGAACGTCGGCCTGACGAGCGCTGCCGGGTACGGGGCCCCTGCCGCCGAGAGATCTGTTCGGCAAGGTCCCCGGTCGGTGCTGACCGCCGCCGGGGTAGAATCGGCGAGTGCGCTGGATCCGGACCGGGATCGTTTCCCTGGGCGCCCTGGCCATGCTGGGGGGACTCGCCATGTTCGAATTGGAATGCGTCCCGGCGAGCGCGACCGGGTGGATGCTCCTGCCGCTCGCGGGAGCCGCGCTGCTGCTGGTCGGAGCGCTCGCGGAATTCGGTCTGGCGAGGACCCGCCGCGTCCTGACGATCCAGGGGGCCGTACTACTGGGGATGATCGTGGCGCTGCTCGCGATCGGGCTCGCCTTGGCCTGGACGCATTTCGCCTGAGCGCCTGCTCACCATCCGCCTACGCGGGCCAGGAGGGTGCGCGCCCCCGCGCCGTCCACCGGAGGAGAGAAGTAGAAACCCTGGGCGGAGCCGCAGCCGACCTCGCGCAGGAAGCCGAGCTGATCGGCCGTCTCGACTCCTTCGGCGACCACGTGGGTCCCGCTCTCCCTGGCCGCGGCGACGATGGTGCGGACCAGGTCGGGCGCCTGCCCACGCGGCGAGCCGCCCGTGAAGAGCGACCGGTCGATCTTGAGCGAGTCGAGCTGGAATCGAAACAGCGAGCTGAGCGAGCAGGACCCGGTGCCGAAGTCGTCCATGTACAACTGCACGCCGCGGTCGCGCAGCTCGCCGATGCGCGCGGCGGCCCCGTCGCCGTGCTGCAAGGTCTTCTCGGTCAGCTCCACGACCAGGTCCTGCGGATCGAGCCCGTGCTCGGCGAGCACGCCGTCGATCTGCGCGAGCAGGCCGGGGTGCTGCAGCTGGCGGGTGGACAGGTTCACGTTCAGGGTCAGCTCCCCGGCGGCGCCGCCGCGCCGGCAACCCTGGAACTCCCGCCCGGCCTGCGCGAGCAGCCACCGCCCGATCGGCACGATGAGGCCCGTCTCTTCCGCCAGCGGCATGAACTGGTCGGGGGAAACGAGCCCCAGCTTCGGATGGGCCCAGCGGATCAGCGCCTCGAGGCCCTGGATGCGCCCGGTCGCGACGTCTACGATGGGCAGGTAGTGGACGCGGAACTCCTCGCGCGCGAGCGCCCGGCGCAGGTCGGCCTCCAACTCCACCAGCTGAGGCGCCCGCTCGCGCAACGCGGCATCAAAAGCCGCCGAGCGCGCGCCGCCCTGCGCCTTGGCGCGGTACATCGCCGTGTCCGCGTCGAGCACCAGGTCCTCCGCGCGGGTGTATGCCGGCGCGCTCAGCGCGATGCCGATGCTGGCCGTGGCAAAGATCTGATGGCCGGCCACCTCGAAGGGTTGTCCGATCGCCTGGTGGATCCGGTCGGCGACCAGCTCCGTCTCGCCCGCTTCCTTCACGTCGTCGAGGAGGACGGTGAATTCGTCCCCGCCGGGCCGGGCGAGCACGTCGCCCTCGCGCAAGCAGGTCTGGAGACGCTCTCCGATCTTCACCAGCAGCTCGTCTCCGGCCGCCTGCCCGAGCCCCTCGTTGACCGACTTGAAGCGGTCCAGGTCGACGAACAGGACCGCCGAACGGTAGCCGTCGCGGCGCCGCCCGTGCGCGAGCGACCGCTCGACCAGCTCGAGGAAGTGGGTCCGGTTGGGAAGCTGGGTCAGGGCGTCGCGGAGCACGCGGCTGGCCCCCGCCTTGGGGTCGGTCACGTCGATCATCGAGCCCGAGAAGCGCACCGCCTTGCCGGTCGCGTCCCGGCTGGCCTGGCCGCGCGCCAGCACCCAGCGCCAGCTCCCGTCCTCGTGGCGCAGCCGGTGCTCGCTCTCGAACCGGACGGATTCGCCCTCGAGGTGGACGCGGATGGCCGCGTCGAGCGCATCGCGATCCCCCGGGTGGACGCGGTCGATCCATTGCGCCGGCGCCTCGCCTTCACCGCCGGCACCGACGATCGCGCGCCACGACTCGGACAACCACAGGCGGTCGCCGCCCAGGTCCCAGTCCCAGACGCCGTCGCCGGCTGCCTGCCAGGCAATCGCGTACCGATCGCGCAGCGGGTCCGCCTCTTGCACCATCGCGGCGTTGCCCACCTCGCGCCCCTTGCGATCGCGCAGCGGCACCACGGTCCATTCGCACATGCGCGGAGCGCCGGTACGCGCCGGCGTCATGCGCAGCGATTGCAGCGTCTCCGTGCTCTCGAGCAGCTCGCGCAGCTCGGTGCGCGCCTCCGCGCGGTCGGCGTCGGTGTCCGGGAAGACGAGCATGGACAGCTCCCGTCCGATCGCCTCGGAGCTGGCGACCCCGAACAGCCGTTCGGCGGCGCCGTTCCACGCGGTCACCTTCCGGTCGACGTCGCAGAGCAAGGCGGCAAACGGGGCTTGATCGAACAGCCGCAACACGGCCCGCCCCTTGGGCGAGGTGCCCCGCCGGGTGCCGGCTTCCGGCTGCCGCCGCGCGAGATCAGAGAGCAACCCCAGCGCCCGCTGGAGCGAGGCGCGATCGTCGTCGGCGCGACGATACTCCTTCTCGATCTTGCGGAAGAGCTTCTGGAGGTGCGGGGACGAGTCGTGTTGTTGTCCGAGGGATTCGTCGAGTTGGCGTCGGAGGCGCCTGTGCATCGTCAGCCCGGCTCGGGCGGGGCCGGGCGCGCCGGGATGGCGCGCCAGTGACGATCGAAAATCGATTTCGGGGACGAGTCTGCTCCGCGTGGTCGAGGAGTGCCCTCGCGCGACGGGTGTGCAGACACTGAAGGCACCGTACGCGCGCAGTTTCCGTTTTGCAACAAATCGGCCAGCTGCCGCCAGATCCGGTTTTTGAAGATCGCAAACTTTTGCAGCTACGCCCGGGCCTGGCTGACGGCGCGGACCGCGGCGGCGGCGAGCCGCTGGCGGGAGCGAAAGTAGCCGGCCCACGGATCGTCCCGCTGGCGAGCCAGCCGCCGCGGGACGGTCCGGACGGTGAGCCGCAGCGGATCGAGCCGAGGCGTGAGGTCGTCCCAGCCGATCGGGAAGGAGACCGGCGCGCCTGGCCGGGCCCGGGTCGAAAACGCAGCGATCGAGGTATTCGTCCGGTTGTTGCGCAGGTAGTCGACCAGGATCTTCGCTTCGCGCCCGGCTTTGGCATACCGCGTGGTGTACAGGCGCGGGTCCTCGCGCTCCACCGCCAGCGCCACGCCTCGGGCGAAGGCGAGGCACTCGCTCCAGTCCCGCTCGGGCAGGAGCGGCGCGACCAGGTGCAGCCCGAGCCCTCCCGTCGTCTTCACCCAGCTTTCCAGGCCCAGCGCCCGCAGCGCGCCCCGCACCAGGCGCGCCCCTTCGATCATCTGCCGCCAGGACACCTGGGATCCGGGATCCAGATCGAGCACGAGGCGATCCGGCTGCTCGAGGTGCCCGGCGCGCGAGTT
>DATFUN010000514.1:0-2307 GCA_035260805.1 Myxococcales bacterium
GGCGGGTCGCCCCACCGCAGCTCGTCGAGCAGGTCGGCGCCGCCCTCGACGGCCACCCCGAACCCGGGCAGCCGCGCCAGCGGCATCGAGCCGCCGCCCACCCTGCCCTCGCTCTCCACCACGCTGCAGGCGACGCCCCGCTCGGAGAGCTCCAGGGCGAGGCGCGTGGCGCGCTGCGAGAGCTGGTCGTCGCGGGCGCCGAGGGCCGCGTTCACCGGCAGCTCGCCGGCGCGGCCGGAGCGATACAGCTGGAGCGTCGCCTCCAGCGCGGCGAGCAGCATCCGATCCGCGCGCAGCGCGCGGGCCAGCGGGTGCTTGCGACACTGGTCGACCAGGTCGCGCCGCCCCAGGAGGATGCCCGCCTGGGGCCCGCCGAGGAGCTTGTCCCCGCTCACCAGCACGAGGTCGGCCCCGTCCGCGAGCGAGCGTGCGGCCGTGGCTTCCGAAAGGCCCTCGGGCAGCTCCAGCGCGCCGCTGCCCAGGTCGTGCAGCAGGGGAACGGAACGCTCGCGCGCCAAGGCCGCGAGCTCCGACACCGTGGCCTCCTGCGTGAACCCGACCAAAGCGAAGTTCGAGCGATGGACGCGCAAGAGGAGCGCGCGCGGGAGCCCGTCCAGGGCTGCCGCGTAGTCGGAGAGCCGCGTGCGGTTGGTGGTGCCGACCTCCACCAGGCGGCAGCCTGACTGCGCCAGGATCTCCGGTACGCGGAACCCGCCGCCGATCTCCACCAGCTCGCCGCGCGAGACGACGGCGGCGCCCCCAGAGCCGAGCGCGGCGAGGGCCAGCAGGGTGGCGCCGGCGCAATTGTTCACGGCGTGGGCTGCCTCGGCGCCGAACAGCTCGCAGAGCAGCGGCTCCACCGCCGCGCTGCGATGCCCGCGGCGGCCCGTTTCCAGGTCGATTTCCAGATTGGAGTACCCGGAAGCGATCTCGGCGACCCGGGCCACCGCGTCCGGATGCAGCGGCGCGCGCCCGAGGTTCGTGTGCAGCACGACTCCCGTCGCGTTGATCACCCGCCGGAGCCGCGGCGCCGCCTCGCGCCGGGCACGGGAAAGGACGTCCTCGTCAGGCACCAGCTCGCCCGGACCGTTCACGGCGCCGGCGAGGATCCGCTCCCGCGCGGCCGCGATCGCCTGCCGCACGGCCGCCTTCACCGCGGCGCGCCCGACGCGGACTTCGAGAGCGCGCACGGCCGGGCGCGAAAGCACCTCGTCCACGCTGGGCAGGGCGCGCAGGCGGCCTCTTTCGTCCTCCACGGCAAAAACCTAACCCGGCCTGCGCCGCTCCGCCAACCTGCGGTAGGCTGAATCGATGCGGGTCGCGCTCGCCTTGCTCCTGTGCTGCGCCTGCAGGACACCGGTCAGACCATCCCCGCCGACCGCCGACGAGCTCGAGTTCCACCGGGGCGCCCTGGTGGTCGATACGCACTCGGACGTCACCGAGGCGGTGCGCTACGAGCAATACGACCTGGGCATTTCGCACCGCGATCACCACCAGGACATCCCGCGCATGCGCGAAGGCGGGCTTTCGGCGGAGTTCCTCTCCGTCTTCGTGCAGCCGGGCAGGTTCCGCCCCGAGCAGTTCTTCGACGAGGCGCAGACGCAGATCGAGGCGATCCGAAAGGCCGTCGCGGCGCATCCCGCCGAGCTGTCGCTCGCGCGCACCGCGCGGGAGGTGCGCGAGAACGCGCGCCGGGGCGCGATCAGCGTGCTGCTCGGGGTCGAGGGGGCGCACATGCTCCTCCCCGGGACCGAAGAGGAGCAGCTCGATCACCTGCGCGTGTTCGCCTTCCAGGGGGTGCGCTACATGACGTTGACCTGGGCGAACTCCAATCCGGTGGGCGGCTCCTCGGGCGACGACGGCGAGACGGAGGGCCTGACGGAGCTGGGGCGCCGCGTGATCGCGGAGATGGAGAAGCTCGGGGTGGTGGTCGACCTGGCCCACGCATCGGACCCGCTGTTCTGGGACGCGCTGCGCGCCGCGCGGAGGCCCGTGCTGGTCTCGCACTCCTCCTCCCGGGCCCTCGCCAACCACCCGCGCAACCTGACCGATGCGCAGCTCAAGGCGGTGGCGCGCAACGGCGGCGCTGCGTGCGTGAACTTCTCGCGCGGATTCTTGGACGACACCTTCCGAAAAGCCGCGCTGCCGGTCGCAAACCGGACCCGCGACCTGCGGACCTCCGAGCGGCGGAAGGCGTTCGAGGCAGCCAACCTTCCGGAAGTGCCAGTCTCGCGGCTGATCGATCACATCCAGCACATGGTGGCGGTCGCCGGCGCCGATCACGTATGCCTGGGCTCGGACTTCGAC
>DATFUN010000515.1:0-2074 GCA_035260805.1 Myxococcales bacterium
TCAGGGCGTTGGTGATGACGGTGTCGACGGCGCCGGCTGCGCGGGAGAGCTGGCTTTGGCCCATGCCGTCGCGGATCACCTTGCCGCCGCCGAAGGTGACTTCATCGCCATAGGTGGTGAGGTCGCGCTCGACCTCGATGAAGAGGTTTGTGTCGGCCAGGCGCACGCGGTCGCCCACCGTCGGCCCGAACATGTCGGCGTAGGTCGCGCGGGCGATCCGGGCCGGCATGGCTAGAGGTCTCCCATCACGGCCTGGCGGAAGCCGAACACGCGCCGGGCGCCGCCGACGGAGACGAGGGTCACCTCGCGCGCCTGGCCGGGCTCGAAGCGCACCGCGGTCCCGGCCGCGATGTCCAGGCGCATGCCACGCGCGGCGGCGCGGTCGAAGGCGAGCGCCGGGTTGGTCTCGGCGAAGTGGTAGTGGCTGCCGACCTGGATCGGCCGGTCGCCCAGGTTGCTCACCGCGAGCGCGACCGATTCCCGCCCCTGGTTCAGCACGATCTCGCCGGGCTGGGTCACGACCTCGCCGGGCGGCCTGCCCTCGGTTGCGCGCGCGAACTTCGCCGGGTCGGGCACCGGCAGGAAGCTCCCGTGCAGTGCGAGAGCCAGATCGCCGTGCTCCAGCACGATCGGATGGTGCACCGTGACGAGCTTGGTCCCGTCGGCGAAGGTGCCCTCGACCTGCACTTCCGCGATGATCTCGGGGACGCCCTCCATCACCTCTGCGCGCCCCAGGAAGCGGCGGCCCAGGTCCATCAGCTCGGCGACGCTGCGGCCGTCGCGGATGAGCTCGAGGAGCTGCGCGGCGATCAGTCCCACTGCCTCGGGATGGTTCAGGCGCAGCCCGCGCGCCAGCCGCTTCTGCGCGAGAAAGCCCACGCCGTGGAGCAGCAGCTTGTCGATCTCGCGAGGGATCAGGTGCATGTGTGGCCTCGTTCCGGCAGCGTCACGGCCTGCGCGCCCAGGGGTCGTCCCCGAGCAAGTCGGGAAGGAATTGGAGGTGCTCGCGGACCGCGCAAAGCGCGTCTTCCAGCGAGACGGCCGCGATGCGGACCAGCAGCGCGCCGCCGGCGATCTCGTTCGCCTGCTCGATCCGCGCGGCCCGCGCCGGCAGGGGCGCCGCCTGGATGCGCCGCGCGAGCGCGGTCCGCTCCGCGCTCAGAGCGTCGCCCACCAGCAGCACGGTGCAGAGCGCATCGAATCGCCCGAGGCGTTCCGGGAGCGAGCCGTGCTCCGGATCGAGGAGCACGCGCTCCCGCACCAGCGCCCGTTCGCCGCTGCGCACCGAAAGCTCGCCTCCGTAGCGGCGGAACGCCCAACGCTCGCCGCGCGCGCTGCGCCCCGCCGCGAGCACTTCGACCGCGACGGCCGCCGCATCCGGCGCAAGCCGCAGCTCCGTCTTCTGCTCGTACCAGGCCCCCGCGAAGCAGACCGTCGGGTCAGGCAGCAGCGCGAAGAAGCCTCCCGCTTCCACTTCCGCGACGAGCTCGCTGCGGCAGCCCCCGGGCGAGCGATAGACGCGATTCTCTCCCTGGGACAAGAGCGCCGCGACCGCGCCGCTGCCGACGTTCACGCGGAGCCGGATCGCGTCGCCGTCCACCAGCCCTCCGCCCAGCGTGCTGGTGTATGCCCACGCGCCTGGTCCGTGGTTGCGGGGCATCAGGAGGCGCAGCGGGCTCTCGGCGAAGGCGCTCTCGATCACGGTGCGCGCTCCCACCCGGCGGAACGAGAGTCGCGCCTCCGAGCCTCGCTCCCTCGCGCCCGAGCGGCGCTGCTCCGCGAAGACCCTCACCGAACCTCCCTTTCAAACCGCCAGGTGGCGCCGGACCTCGTCGGTGTTCAGATTGGCGACCTCGCCGCGGTCGACCACCTGCCCGCGCGACAGGATGGCATAGTGTCGGGCGAGAGATCGCGCGAAGTCGACGTATTGCTCTACCAGTAGAATCGTCATCCCGCGCTCGAGCAGGACCCGCAACACCCGCTCGATGTCCTTCACGATGGACGGCTGGATTCCCTCGGTCGGCTCGTCGAGCAGGAGCAGGCGGGGCCGGGCCACCAGCGCGCGCGCGATGGC
>DATFUN010000516.1:0-2082 GCA_035260805.1 Myxococcales bacterium
ACGGGGTGCCCGACTCCGGGCACATCGTGATCGACGAGGTGGCCGGTTATCTGGTGACCATGGCGTTCTTCCCCCGCGGCTGGTTGCCGGCTCTGGTCGGCTTCGCCTTCTTCCGCCTCTTCGACGTGCTCAAGCCTCCTCCCGCCCGGTTCTTCGATCGCGACCCGCGCTGGAAGAACGGCGCCGGCGTGGTGCTGGACGACGTGGCAGCGGGGATATGGGCGTGGGCGGCCACCTGGCTGGTCCAGCTGGCCGCGTCGCGCATGGGATGGACGTGACCGCCACTCCTCCCATCGTCGAGTTCGTGGTCACCGGTGACGAGGTGATGCGAGGCACCATCGCCGACACCAACACTGCCTGGACGGCGGCCCGCCTGTATCCCCTGGGGCTCTCGCTCCGGCGCACCACGGTGGTCGGGGATCGCGGCGAGGACATCCGCCGCGCCCTGCTCGAGGCCAGCGTCCGCGCCGACTTCTGCATCGTCTCGGGCGGTCTGGGGCCCACTTCCGACGACCTGACCGTGGAGTGCGCAGCCCAGGCCGCGGGCGTGGGATTGCGGCTGGACGAGGCTTGGCTTCTGCGGATGCGCGAGCGCTGGGCCGCGCGCCGGCGCGAGCCGATGCCCAAGAACAACGAGCGCCAGGCGTACTTGCCGGAGGGCGCCGAGATGCTCGGCAACCCGGACGGAAGCGCGCCTTCGTTCGCCCTGCGCATCGATCGGTGCACCTTCTACTTCCTGCCCGGCGTGCCGCGGGAGTACCACCGCATCCTGAACGAGACCATCCTGCCGCGGCTGGCGCGGGCCACCGGCAACGCCGCGCTGCGCACGCGCGTGCTGCAATGCTACGGGGTGACCGAGAGCCGCCTCGACGAGATGGTGTCGCCCATCCGCGCCGCGCATCCGGAGGTCCGATTCGGCTTCCGCACCAAGTTCCCCGAGAACCACCTCTCGCTGGCCGCCCTCGCGCCCCACGAGGAGACCGCGGCGCGCGCCCTGGCCACCGTGGAGTCGAAGTGCCGCGATGCGCTGTCCGGATTCGTCTACGGCGCCGATGGAGTCACCTTCGCGCAATCCGTCGGTGAAGCGGTGGCCGGCCGCGGCGAGACGCTCTGCTGCGCGGAGAGCTGCACCGGCGGGCTTGCCACGCAGCTCCTGACCGAGGTGCCCGGCAGCTCGCGATGGACGCGCGGTGCCTTCGTCGTCTACTCGAACGAGATGAAGCAGAGCACGCTGGGCGTGCCCGCGGAGTTGATCCGGCAGCACGGCGCGGTGGGCGAGCACGTCGCGCGGGCCATGGCCGAAGGGGCGCGCCGCGCTTCCGGCGCCACCTGGTCGCCCGCGATCACCGGCATCGCCGGCCCCGACGGCGGCACGCCGGAGAAGCCCGTCGGAACCGTGTGGCTGGCGCTGGCTGGCCCCAATGGCACCCGCACGAAACACTCCCACTTCCGCGGCGATCGCGGCCAGGTGCGGACGCTCGCCGCGTACGGCGCGCTGCAGTTGGTCCGCGAAGCGCTCGGCGCCCCTCCGCTCCCGCGGCACTTCTGGGAGGTCGGTCAAGGCGCCTCCCCGGGCAAGGCGTGAACGAGGCTGGCTGGCGTTCCTGGGCCAGCGCGCACCGGGTGGACCTGCTCCTGTTCGGGTTCTCGCTGTTTGCCTACGTCCTCTCCAGCGGAAGCTTGCTGGCGCGCCAGTCGCAGGCGCCCCACTTCGTCTGGCAAGCCGACGCCTTCCTCCACGGCCAACTGCACCTCACCGCGCGCCCGCCCAACCTGAACGACTGGGTGTTCGAACGAGGCCGTTGGTACGTGTCCTTTCCGCCGTTCCCCGCCTTGCTGATGATGCCCTTCGTCGCGTTCCAGGGGCTCGCCTTCAACGACGTTGCCTTCACGCTCCCGTTCGCGGCCGCGAACGTCGCGCTCCTCTACCGGCTGTTCCGGCGCATCCAGGAATTCGAGGGCGGGGCGCGCTCCGAGTGGGACCACGCCGTGCTGGCGCTCGTCTTCGGGTTCGGCACGGTGGCGTGGTCGTGCTCCATCCGGGGCGAGGTATGGTTCACCGCCGAGGTGATCGGCCTCACC
>DATFUN010000517.1:0-3795 GCA_035260805.1 Myxococcales bacterium
TGCCCTGTGGAACGTGCTGCTGCTCGGCGCGGGCGCCTTGCTGGCCAAAAACGAGCAGGAGCTGTTCGGATTCTTCGCCCGCTACGACGCCGTAGCTTGGACCGCCGTGGCGCTGGCGTGCGCGCTAGGAGTGATCGTCTGGCGCCGGAGACGCGCGAAGTCGATTCCCAAGTGAGGCGTTCGAGCGATCGTCTCGCGGCGCGCCTGCGCGGCTTCGGACCGGTCGGACTTTTCGCCATCCTGGTCAAGCAGGGCGCGACAGCGCGGCGTGGATGCGCAGCGCCACCAGCGACGGACCCGAAACGTCCAGCCACTGCTTGAGCACGGAGCGGCGGCCGTCGAAGGCCAGCCGCCCTCCAGCGAGCGCCGTCCGGAACGGGGATCCCGGCGCGCTGAACCATTGCTCGACCCGCAGGAGCGAGCCGTCGCGGCCCGCGTCACCGGTGAGCGCGTGCCACCACGGATCGTCGCGGCCGGGCAAGAGGTCCGCCGGCGCCGGTCCATCCGGATCGACCAGGCCGAACCAACGTCTCCAGAGGCCGCCGCCGGAGATCGAATCGACACCCTGCAGCTCGGCGGACGCCTCCTCCGGCTCGGCGGCTGACTGGACGCGGAGAGCGCCCTCGCAGAGCCGGCGCTTCGTCATCCTCTCGAGCTGCAACGACGCGTCGGGCAGCAGCGGACGCTGGGCGAGCCATGCGGCCAGATGGCGCAACATCGCCTCCTCGCGCTGGTCGTCGGGAGCGTCCAGGCCAGCGAGCTTCCAGCCCTCGCCGAGCAGGTACAGCCTGACTCCGGCGCCCCGCAACGCCGTCCGATCGGGCGCCGCTCGCCGGAGCGTCCCTTCGAGCTGCCTGCGCACGAGCGCGAAGACGGCCTCGAGGATCGTCTCCCGCACCGCCTGTGCCAGGCCGGAGTCGCCCTCGTCGAGGTGTCCGCCGCGCGAGATGAGCAGGCGCCACCGCCGGGCGTTCGTCCGGTAAGCCTCGCGCAGAGCGGCGAGGCCGTTCCGATCTGCTGCGGCGTATGCGGCCGAGTCGATCAGCCGCTCCCCGCCGAGGAGATAGCTCATCGAGGAGCCGCCGATGAACGGCGCCGGGCGGCCCTTTGCGCGTGGCACGCGCACGGTGATCTGGAGCGTCAACCCGCCGAAATCGACGAAGGCCTCGATCGGATGGCGCTCGTCGCGCGGTTGGTCGCGCGCCGCGTTCGCGGCGGCCGGATCGGGAACCATCCGATGCTCCGCGCTTTGCCAGGCCGCCCGCAGACCGCGGCACAGCTCCCGGCCGACGCCGTCGAAGACGCGGCTGAACGGTTCCGCGGTCTGCGTGCTCCAGGCGCTGTGCGGGCAGGTCATCACTGCCTCGACGGAGCCGAGCCTCGGCCAGCGCAGCCGCCAACGGCCGCCGTCGGGCGTGACCAGCGGAGCGCCATGCGCGGCGGCGAGGGCGCGTCCCAGCAGGTAACCGTAGGTCTCGAGCAAGCAGCGGCTCACGCCCGCCCGGTCCAGCGCGCTCTCGCCGGGAAGGTCGGTCAGCCAGTCGGACAGGGCGAGCAGCTCGGGCGACTTGAAACGATCGGCCCGCAGGTACTCCTCCGCCGCGTCGCCGGTCGGCATCGGTGGAGACTGGGGCAGCCACACCTGGTCGGCCGCTTCGGATGCACCTCCGCCCACCAACTCCGCCAGGGCGCGAGGGCCAGGCGCCGCGAGGACGGTGGGAAGTTGCCCGTCCGGCGCGAGAAGCTGTTCGGAACAACCGTAGTGGTGCGCGGTCCGTGGATCGCCGGCGATACGGCGGAACCCGGAGGGCACGTCGCGCCGGGGCGACTCGCAGAGGAGCTTGCCTCCGACCGAGCCGGCGACGGCGCTGTCCTCCTCGACGACGACGGTCGACGTGCTTCCGACGTCGACGGCCAGCCGCATGCTCCCGGGCGTTCCAAAGTCGGGGCCTCCCGGCGCAGCCTCGGGCGCGGTCCCCAACCGCGCCCTCCACAGCGCCGCCAGGTCCCAGACGGCCTGCGGCTCGCGACCCTCCAGCACGCGGAGCACGGCCCAGCGCGGCCAACCCGAAGGCCACTCCGCGCTCCCGGGTGGAGCGGTCGCCGCCGTCGGGGACGGATCGAAGGCCCAGGTGACCACCGTCTCGCCGCTCCTTCCGGCCGGCGCCGTCGCGGCGGGAGAAGCGGGCGCCCCCAACCAGAGGGGTACCGGCGGACGGTCGGGATCGAGCCGGTGCGCAGCCGCGCGCAGGCAGATCGATCCTCGCCAGTCCCGGGCGAGGAAGGGCGGCGAGAGCGCGAGGTGCACGTGCAGCGAGGCGGCGCCCGACCCGAAGCGCGCCGCGAAGACGACGGGAAAGCATTCGACCGCGGACAGCTCCACCTCGCGGATCGCGACGAGCCACGCCGCTTGCACCACGCGCGGCCCCTGGATGGCCGGGGGACCGTCGAGCCGCAGCACGCCGGAATCGAGGAGCCACGTGCACCACGAAGGGATCGGCAGGGGCACCAGGGCCGGCTCGGCGGCCGCGCCCTGGGCATTGGCGGGAACCAGGATGGGATCGGCGCAGCCGATCGCGTCGCGCCAGTCGGCCAGCGCAGGACCCAGCAGCCGCTCGACGGATTCCGGCGACAGCTCGAAGCGCGTGCGCATGGCGGCGAGGAGAGCTTCGATGGCCAGGGCAGGGCGGAGGAGCTCGCTGCGGGCCGCAGCCCCGATGCGATGGAGCGGCGTGCCTCGCCTGCGAACGCCGCGGAGCGCGGCTCCCGCGGCCCTCTGCAGTGCAAGTGGATCCGGATCGGCCACCCTGCTCACCCTCTCAGCGCAAGTAGCTCCTGACTTCGCCTGCCGCGAGGACCTCCGCACCTGCCGGCCGTGCGCCGGCGCCGCTCATCTCGATCGCCGCGCTGCCCCGGACGCCGGCATCGACTTGCTCTTCCGCCGAGCGGCGCCGGCGGAACGAGAGTCGGAACGAACAGATGGACATGGCGAACAGCGCGACGAGAGCCAGGGCCAGGCGCCGGTCGCCGAGGGCCACCGCGGCATCCAGCAACTCGGGAGGCGCGAGCAGCGCGAGCGCGCTGGGGACCAGGAGCGTCGTTCCCGAGCCGGCGATCACCGCCAATGCCCAGGGCCTCTTCTCCACCGCGGCGAGCCACCGTGCCTTCATGCGCGCCCCCCCTCGATGATCCACTCGGTGGTGGGCACGCCGGAAGCGTGCGCCAGACCGAGGTCCACCCGTGGACTATGGGAGACGAGGACCGCCGCGCGCCGGCCCGACTCGCGCAGCCACCCGAGGAGGGATTGCATCAGGCGCAGGTGGGCGGGCGGGTCGACCGATCCGAACGGCTCGTCGAGAAGCAGCAGCCGCAGCCGGGTGTGCGGCGCCGCCTGCTCGAGGCGAAGCACCTCCGCGGCGAGAAGAACGCGCTGCCGCTCACCTTCGGACAAAGCGTCCATCGAACGCCCGAGCATGGCCTCGTCGAGGCCGCGGCCGAACCAGCGTCGCAAGAAGTCCCGGTGCGCGTGCGGCCTGCGCGACGTGTCGAGCACCTCGTGCACCGGCATCTCGGAAGGGAACGCCCGGCCGAGATCCTGGGTCACGTATCCGATGGCTACCGAAGCGAGACGGCGGTCGGCCATCGCGCGCAGCAAGGTCGATTTTCCGCTTCCCGAAGGTCCGCACAGGACGACGAGCTCTCCGTCGCGGATCCGGGATTCGGGCGAGACGCCATGATCGCGGCCGCCGATCGAGACGCGCGGGCGCAAGAGCCGGATGCCCTCGGCGGGCGGCC
>DATFUN010000518.1:0-8957 GCA_035260805.1 Myxococcales bacterium
GGAAGTACTTCTTGATGAACGCCGAGCACCTCGACTGGGCGGAGAAGTTCTTCCAGCGCAGGGGAGAGATCACCGTCCTCGTCGCGCGCCTGTTGCCCGTGGTGCGGACGTTCATCGCCTTCCCCGCGGGCGTGGCGCGCATGCCGATGGGCAAGTTCATCGTCTATACCTTCGTCGGCTCGTTCCCCTGGTGCCTGGGCCTCGGGTGGGTCGGTATGAAGGTCGGTGAGAAGCGCGAGCTGCTCACTCCCTGGTTCCACCGGGCGGACGTCGTCATCGGGGTGCTCATCGTCGCGGCGATTGCGTACTTCGTCTGGAAGCAGACCTCGCGCCGGCAGACGACTCGGGCGCCCGGCGGACCGTAGCGGGACACCTCCCCGACCTGGGTGGGTACCAGATTTCCCACGCCGTGCCGCGCCTCCCCAGGGTGAGCGGGCGGCAGTCTGGCAAGCCTCGTGCAAAACCCCGTTCCGCGGCGGCCGCGCTGAAGCGGCGCCGGGCACGGGGCTAAAGGCCATGGCGAGCGGGTGGCGGGTAGCGGGTCTTCTGGCTGCGGCGCTGGGCGGCGTGGCCTGCGCGCACGGTCCCGCGGGGGCGGGGTCCGATCGTCCGATGCTGGCCGAGGGCCACTACCAGGTGGAGTCGATCCGCTCCCGCGCTACCCTGGAAGGGGTGGAGCGCGTCATCGAGATCTCCGAGTCCGGCACCAGGCTCACGGACGCGTCCGGCGCCGAGCACGTGCTCTCCGAGCGCGGCGCGCTGACCCTTGCCTCGGGTGGCTCCTGCCGCCTGGCGCTGGCAGTTTCCGTGGA
Organism: Myxococcales bacterium; assembly: GCA_035260805.1. Classification (GTDB taxonomy): domain Bacteria; phylum Myxococcota; class Myxococcia; order Myxococcales; family 40CM-4-68-19; genus VBKO01. Next base: position 813 of record DATFUN010000518.1, read on the forward strand.
CGGCGAGGAGCCGGGCATCTCCGACCGCCCGTGCAGCTGGGAGTTGAAGGAGGACGTCTTCCTCCTTGGCGACGGCCGCGAGGGGACGCGCACTGCGTACAGGGTGCGGAAGATCGGCGATCGCCTGGTGCTGGACGGCTTGCGCGACCTGGGGCCAGGCGGCGAGGATCTGGGCGACGCCACCGGCGAACGCATCGTGCTGGTGCGCGGCCCGATGCGCGGCTCGCAGCCCGTCGACCGGGTCACCGAACAGTCCCGCCGCAGCGACGGCCCGATCCTGACCCAGGAGCTCTAGGCCGCTACAATGGCAGGATGGGCGAAAGGCTCTTCCTGACGTCGCGGCTTCTGACGGCCGAAGGAGTCGTGCACGGGTTCTCCGTGCGGACCGGCGGAGTGTCGCGCGGGCCGTATGCGTCGTTGAACCTGGGGCGTGGCGTCGGGGACGAGCCGGCGGCGGTGGACGAGAACCTGCGACGGCTCGCCGAGGCGGCCGGCCTCGACGGGCCGCGGGCCTTCGCTTCCGCGCACCAGGTGCACGGCGACCGGGTGGTCGGCGCCGCGGGCGGCGCGCCGCTGACCGAGATCTTCCCACCGAGCGCGGGAACGGAAGCCGCCCCGCCCGAGCAGGACGCATCGGTGCGCGCCGACGCCGTGGTCGCATTGGAGCCCGGCGTGGCAGCGGCGGTGCGCGTCGCCGACTGCGTGCCGGTCCTGCTCTACGCGAAGGACCGCGGGCTCGCCGCGGCCGTGCACTCCGGCTGGCGCGGAGCGCGCGCCAGCATCGCGGGGCGCGGCGTGCGCGCGCTGCAGCACGTCTCCGGCGCCGACCCGTCGCGCATGCTCGCCGCGGTGGGTCCGTGCATCGGCCGCTGCTGCTACGAGGTGGGGAAGGACCTCGCCTCGCTGTTCCGCTCGCTGTTCGGTCCCCTGGCCGCCGACGACCCGGAAACCACGGCGAGACCGCACCTCGATCTGCGCTTCTGCGTCGAGTCCGCGCTGCGCGAGGCCGGTGTGCGAGAAGAGCTCATCGAGCACGCCGGCGGGTGCACCTCGTGCGACATTTCCGCCTGTTTCAGCCATCGCCGCGATCGTGGAATCACCGGAAGACACTTGGCTTTCGTGGCTTCGCGCGGCGCGTGATTTCCCCTCTGCGATTCTTTGACAGCCCTCCTTACGGCAGCGATCATGCTGAGCAGATCCGCCTGCTTACTGGAGGAATCCCTTGCGGTTTTGGCAGCCGATCCTCGTCCTCGCATCGTGCGCCGCGTGCGCCGGTGCGCGGGCGCGCGAGGACGTCCAGCTGCTCGAGCTGAAGGGGCAGCTCGCCGGGCAGTCGGCGCAGATCGCCGCGCAGCAGCGCCGCATCGAGGACCTGGAAGTGAAGCTCGCCGCCGTGGCCGCGCGCGCCGAGCCAAAGCCTGCCGCGGCATCGCCGGCCGACAAGCCGGCGCCCGTTCGCGATGCGGCCGCCGCGCCCGGGCACGACCCGCGCCCCAAGCTCAAGACGGTCAAGCTCGGAGAAGGTCGCCGGCGCCGCCGCAACTACAATCCGGTGGAGCGCGCGCCGCTCATCCCCAGCTCCATCTCGATCAAGGAGCCCGATCAGGAGACGCTCGATCGCCTCGAGGCCGCCGCGGTCGATCAGGGGATCCGCGCCGAGCTGGACGCCGACTACGCCTTCGCCCAGGCGGTCGGGAAGCTGAACCGGGGCGACCTGCAGACGGCCGAGTCGGAGCTCCTCGCCTTCGCGGGAGAGCACCCGCGCCACACCGCCGCGGACAATGCCATCTACCTCGCGGGGCTCATCCGCGAGCACAACGGCGATTGCCCCGGCGCGGTCGCGCTGTTCGACCGCGTGCCGCTGACCTATCCCGCCGGCGACGCGGTGCTGCCGTCGCTGGTGGAGAAGGGCCGTTGCCTGACCAGGTTGCAGCGCAAGGACGAGGCGCGCGCGCTGTTCGCGAAGATCGTTCACGAGCACCCGGAAGGGGTCGAAGGCGGCGCTGCCCGCCAGCTCCTGATGAATCTCGACATCGAGTCGGGGAGGCACTGATGCGGACGAAGACCATCTCTCGCTTGCGCAGGGCGGCGCTGGCCACCGCCGCCGCGGCCGCGCTCGTCGCGCCGGCGCGCGGCGAGGAGCTGGAAGGCCCCAGCCGCCTGTCCGCTCCGAGCCAGGTGGAGGGCCCGAGCCGAGTCCAAGCGCCGGCGCAGCCGGAAGGAACGGCCAGGGCGGAAGCGCCGGCGAAGAAGCAGGCTCCGGCCAGGACGAAGCGGGCGCCCAAGCTGGAAGCTCCGCCGCCGGCAGAGGCGGCGCAGGCCGTCGAAGGCCCCTCGCGCTCGGAGCCCGCGCAGCCGCAGGAGCCCGTCGCGCGCAGCGAGACGCAGCCCCAGCGGGTCGTGCAGCCCGAGGGTCCCGAGGGCAGGCTGGTCATGCCCAAGTCCGCCGAGGAGAAGGGCATGCAGGTCCAGCCCAATACTCCGGACGTCTACGTGATCGCGAAGGGCGACACGCTGTGGGACCTGTCGCAGAAGTTCCTCAACAACCCCTGGTACTGGCCCAAGATCTGGAGCCTCAACGCGTACATCGAGAACCCGCACTGGATCTACCCGGGCAACAAGCTGAAGATCATCCCTGGCCAGGGCGGTCCCCAGGCTCCCGCGCAGGTGGAGCCGGAGCCGATGAACGAGGAGCGCCCGCACTCCGAGATCGCCAACCAGGTGGACACCACTCCACCCGAGGCGGCGGACCTGGCGGTGGTGCGGAAGGGCACCCGCGAGTTCGACCAGTCGAGCACCGCGGTCTCGGTGAGCGGCAAGCTCTCGTTCAAGCCGCCGGCGTTGCTCACGTTGCGGGAGAGCGGGCTGGTGTCACCCGAGGAGATGCGCCTGGCCGGATCGCTCGACGCGTCCTTCGAGGAGAAGGACATGCTCTCCACGTTCGACACCGCGTACGTGCGCTTCCCCTCGCGCGTCGAGGTGAACGTCGGCGACCGCATCATCCTCTTCCGCCCGATAGGGGACATCGTGCAGCCGGTCACCGGCCGCAAGCTCGGCACCCAGACGCAGAGCATGGGCGAGGCGAAGGTGATCTCGTTCAACGGCGAGCTGGCCACCGTGCAGATCACGCGGACCTGGGAGGAGATCGAGCGCGGAGACCTGGCACGGCCGTGGACGGAGCAGAACGTCCGGGTGGCGCCGAAGCCGAACACGCGGGAGATGAAGGGCGTCATCGTCTCCGCCGTGCGCCGCGGCCTGACCACCTACGGCGAGTCGAACGAGGTGTTCATCGACAGGGGCGAGCGGGACGGCGTGGAGGTGGGCAACACCTTCGCGGTCATTCGCAAGGGCGACGGCCTGCGCGACGCGGCCGTGGACGGCAACAGCCACAACATGGGCGCTACCGGCGCGCGGGCGCGCGGGGTCGCGGTGCCGAACGAGAACGTCGGCCTCCTGCTGGTGATCGACGTGAAGGACCGCCTCAGCACCGCGGTGGTGGTGAAGAGCGTGAAGGAGCTGCAGGCCGGCGACGTGGTCGAGATGCACCTGCAGGGTTCGGGCGGTCCGTAAGAAGGCCGCTTGACCCTCCGGCCGGGATGTGGCTTGTCGCAGCACCTCGCGGGAGGGGCGTGGGCGGTGACGGAAACGATCCAGAGGGAGTCGGGGGCGCCGCGCGAGTGCGCGGAGGTGGTGGCGGCTTGCGCGCTGTCCAGCGTGCCGGGGATGGGCGGAGCCACCCTGGCTCGCGTGGCGCAGGCATTCGGATCGCTGAGCGCTGCGCTTCAGGCGGGGCCGGGGGCGCTGGTCGCCAAGGCCGGGGGGCTGGGGCTGCGCAGGCAGGCCAGCGAGTTCCTCGCGCGCCATCCCGATCTGGAGAGGCTCGGTGCCTGGGCGGTGTCGGCCGCCCGGGCCGCCGGAGCGCGGATCCTCACGCCGGCCCACCCTTCGTACCCCGCGCTCCTGCGGCAGATCGAGAACCCGCCCATGGTGCTGTACGTCCGCGGCGACCTTTCGGACGAGCCGCGGCGAGTAGCCCTGGTGGGAGCGCGTGCCGCGGACGAGCCGGCGCTGCGGCTCGCAGGCGAATTGGGCGAGGATCTGGCCCGCGCGGGCGTGCAGATCATCTCCGGAGGCGCGCGCGGCGTCGACGCGGCGGCGCACGCGGGCGCTTTGTGGGGCGGCGGCACGACCGTCGCCGTCCTGGGAAGCGGCATCGACGTGCCGTATCCGCCCGAGAACGGCGAGCTCTTCGACCGCCTCGCGAACGGCGGCGGAGCTCTGGTCAGCGAGCTCCCGCCCGGGACTCCATCGGCGCGCGCCAACTTCCCGCGCCGCAACCGCACCATCGCGGGGCTTGCGCATGCCACCGTCGTGGTGCGGGCGGCGGCGGCTTCCGGGGCGCTGATCACGGCGCGCCACGCGGCGGTGCACCGCAGGCCCATCTTCGCGGTCCCCGGCGAACCCGACGACGAGCTCGCGGCCGGCCCCGCCCATCTACTCGCGGCTGGTCTCGCGGCGGAGGTCCACTGCGCAGCCGACATCCTCCGGCTGCTCGGTTGGCCGGTGCCCGAGCAGCTCGCCAGCCGTCAGGCCGCTGCGCGACCAAGCTTGCAGAACGCGGCCGGCTCGCCTGACGGGGTGCCCGTCCGAGAGACGCTCGAAGGCCCGGCGCTCAGGGTGTGGGAGCTACTCGACGGGGGGCGCCCCGTGCATGTGGACATCCTGGCGAACCGGGCAGAGCTTCGGCCCCAGGAGGCGCTCCGCACCTTGACGGAGCTGGAGCTGAAAGGGCTCATCCATCAGGAACCCGGGAAGTATTTCCTTCGCAGCCGGGGTTGGTCGTGAACCGAAACGGGAGTGCCGGCATCTAGAGCCGCCCCAAGGAAACCATGGCAACCGCCAAGACGACAGCGAAGAAGTCCGCACCGAAAGCGAACGGCCGCAAGCCGAAGGGCTCCGCGCCAGAAGCGAAGTCCTTCCGCAACACCCTGGTCGTGGTCGAGTCCCCCGCGAAGGCGAAGACGATCAAGAAGTACCTGGGCTCGGGCTTCACGGTGAAGGCGTCGGTGGGCCACATCATGGACCTGCCGAAGTCCAAGATGGGCGTGGACATCGAGAACGGGTTCGAGCCGGTCTACGAGGTCATCAAGGGCAAGCAGAAGGTGGTCACCGAGCTGAAGGCGGCGGCGAAGAACGCCGATCGGGTGCTGCTCGCCACCGACCCCGACCGCGAGGGCGAGGCCATCGCCTGGCACGTCAAGCAGCAGATCGCGCGCAGCCGCGTGCCGACCCAGCGCGTGCTGTTCAACGAGATCACCAAGAAGGCCATCCAGGCGGCCATCCTGAATCCGCTCGAGCTGAACCGGGACGTGTATGACGCGCAGCAGGCGCGTCGCGTGCTGGACCGGCTGGTCGGGTACCAGATCTCGCCCATCCTCTGGACCAAGGTGCGGCGCGGCCTCTCCGCCGGGCGCGTGCAGAGCGTGGCCGTGCGCCTGGTGGTGGAGCGCGAGAAGGAGATCGCCGCCTTCGTGGCGGTCGAGTACTGGTCGATCGAGGCCGACCTCAAAGCGGCCCTGCCTCCCCAGTTCCGCGCCAAGCTGATCAAGCTGGACGGCGAGAAGATCGAGCTGGGCTCGCAGGAGGTGACCCTTCCCCTCGTCGAGCAGCTGCAGAAGCTGCCCTTCGTCGTGCAGTCGGTGCAGAAGAAGGAGCGCCGCCGCAACGCGCCCGCGCCCTTCATCACCAGCAAGCTGCAGCAGGAGGCGGCGAACCGGCTGGGCTTCTCGGCGAAGAAGACGATGACCCTGGCCCAGCGGCTCTACGAGGGCGTGGAGCTGGGCGACGAGGGGCAGGTGGCGCTCATCACGTACATGCGCACCGACTCCGTCCGGCTGTCGCCCGACGCGGTCACCGCCGCCCGCGAGTACGTGGCCGGGAAGTTCGGCAAGGACTACCTGCCGGCCGAGCCGGTGCAGTTCAAGACGAAGAAGAGCGCCCAGGATGCGCACGAGGCCATCCGGCCGACCACGGTCGAGCTCGAGCCGGCGCAGGTGCAGAAGCACCTCGAGCGCGACATGTTCCGGCTCTACGAGCTGATCTGGAATCGGTTCATCGCCTGCCAGATGGTGCCGGCGGTCTTCGACCAGACCACGGCCGACATCGAGGCGGGCGGGGCCGCCGCGCTGCGCCTCACCGACCGTCAGGCGCGTTCGTTCATCTTCCGCGCGACCGGCCAGACGCTGAAGTTCCCCGGCTACCTGGCCGTGTACGGCGCCGTGGTCCCCGAGGAGCCCGAGGCAGGCGCCGAGAAGATGGAGGGAGACGACGAGGAGAAGGGCGACGTCGCGCGCCAGCTCCCTCCGCTCGAGGAAGGCCAGCGACTGGAGCTCGTGCAGCTCGTCCCCGAGCAGCATTTCACCCAGCCGCCGCCGCGCTTCACCGAGGCATCGCTGGTGAAGGAGCTGGAGGAGAAGGGCATCGGGCGGCCGTCGACCTACGCGGCCATCCTCTCCACCATCCAGGACAAGGAGTACGTGGAGAAGAAGGAGAACCGGTTCTTCCCCACCGATCTGGGCAAGATCGTCAACGAGCTCCTGGTCGACGCGTTCCCGCGCATCCTCGACGTCGAGTTCACCGCCCGAATGGAGGACGAGCTCGACGAGATCGAGGAAGGGAAGATGCAGTGGGTGAAGGTCCTCGACGAGTTCTACGAGCCCTTCAAGAAGAGCCTCAAGGTCGCCGAGAAGAACATGCGCGACGTGAAGCGCGAGGAGCAGCCCACCGACCTCGTCTGCGAGAAGTGCGGCTCGCCCATGGTGATCAAGTGGGGGCGCATGGGGCGCTTCCTGGCCTGCTCCGGCTATCCGGACTGCAAGAACACCAAGGACTTCATCGAGAAGGAAGGCAAGATCGAGGTGGTCGAGGACCTGCCCACCGAAGAGGTCTGCCCCACCTGTGGCAAGCCGATGGTGAACAAGCGCGGGCGGTTCGGCCGGTTCCTCGCCTGCAGCGACTACCCGAACTGCAAGACGACGCGCCCGATCACCTTGAAGGACGTGGTCTGCCCCCAGGATGGCGGCGGGCTGGCGGAGAGGCGCACCCGGTTCGGCAAGTCGTTCTTCGGCTGCGTGAACTATCCGAACTGCAAGTTCGCGGCGTGGGACCGGCCCATCCCCGGACCGTGCCCGCAGTGCGGCAAGCCGTACCTCCTGTCGAAGTACTCGAAGCGGGAGGGGCCGTACATCGCCTGCCCCGACAAGGAGTGCGGCTACCGGCGAGAGGCGCCGGAGCCCGGCACCGAGCAGGCGCCTCCGCAGTCGGCCGTGCCCTGAAACCGGCGGGTCTCGAAATGCACCTCCAGTGGGCCGCGTAGTGTGGTCCGGCTGGCCGGAGGCGCGCATGCGAAGGCAGGTGGCCGTTCTTTCAGGGATTCTCCTGTCCGGTTCCGCGGTACTGGCCGCGGCCGAGGACCGCGACGTCGCGGCGTTCGACTCGGTCCATGTGGCCTCCGGCATTCGCGCGACCATCGCGGTGGGCCCGCGGAAGCCGGTTCACCTGGAAGCGGACAAGGACGCGCTCGAGGCGATCGAGACGCGCGTCGAGGACGGCACGCTGCACGTCGGCTTCAAGCCGCGCGCCCGCGTCTGGAGCTCCGGCGAGGTGATCGTCTCCATCCAGACTCCCGACGTGCACGCGGTGGCGGCCAGCGGCGGCGCCATGGTGCGGGCCACCTTCACGCGCTGGCCCCAGTGCGCCATCGCGGCGAGCGGCGGTGGCGAGGTGCACGTGCGCGGAGTGGACGCGCGGGAGCTCGCGGTCGACGGTTCGGGCGGCGCGGTCCTCGACGTCTCGGGCCGCGCGGACCAGCTCGACCTGCAGCTCTCGGGCGGCTCGCATCTCGACGCGCGGCAGTTCGAGGCAAGGAACGTCCACGTGCAGGGCAGCGGCGGGTCGGTGGCCGAGTTGCGCGCCAGTGGAAAGGTGCGGGGTGGCCTTTCAGGCGGCTCGGAGATGCACGTCCGCGGCGGCGCCCGCGCCACCGTGTCCACCTCCGGCGGCTCCGAACTCAGCGTCGACGACTAAGAGACCAACTGATCACCGCGGAGCCGCTGAGAACGCGGAGGATTTCGTTCTCTAACCCAG
>DATFUN010000519.1:0-3649 GCA_035260805.1 Myxococcales bacterium
AGTGCCGGCATTACGGCGCCGAGGTCCACCTGGTCCCGGGCAGCATCGCCGACGCAGGCAAGTGGCTCAAGGCGAACGGCCCCCGCGAGGCGTTCGACGTGTCGACGCTCAAGGAGCCGTATCGCGTCGAAGGAAAGAAGACGATGGCGTACGAGCTCTTCGAGCAGCTCGGCGAGCTGCCCGACGTGATCGTCTACCCGACTGGCGGCGGCACCGGCCTGGTGGGCATGTGGAAGGCGTTCGCGGAGATGCGCGAGCTTGGTTGGACGAAAAAGGTGCCGCGGCTCGTCTCCGTGCAGGCCGAGGGCTGCGCGCCGGTCGCAACCGCGTTTCACGCCGGCCGCGCAACGACGCAGGCCTGGACGGACCCGCGCACGAGCGCTTACGGACTCCGCGTTCCTTCCCCGATCGGGGGATTTCTCTGCCTGCGCGCGCTGCGCGAGACCGGAGGAACCGCGGTCGCGGTACCCGAGGCGGAGATTGCGCCCGCAGCCGCGGAGCTGTCGCGCCGCAGCGGAGTCGACGTTTGCCCCGAAGGTGGCGCCGCCTGGGCCGCGCTACGCCGGCTCCGGCAGGACGGCTCCGTCACGCGCGGCGACAAGGTGGTGCTCTTCAACACGGGCACTGGACTCAAGTACCGGTAAGTGCCTCGCCAGGGTTGCCGCAGCGCAGGCTCGTTCCTACCTGGGGAGCGGGGAGGCAACCTCGATGCGCACCGGGATGGAGTGGGGTCGGTTGGGGGCGGCGCTGATCGGAGCGCTGGCGGTCGCGTGTGGTGGGGCGGTGGCCGGAACAGGCAGCCAGGCGGCCGGCAGCTCGCCCGTCGACCAGGGGAACGGTCAGCCGGCGCCGTCAGCCGGGCCCGACGGACAGACACCTTGCACGCCGCTCTTCAAAGCAGGCGCAACCGGCGCATGGGAGCAGATCGGGAGCTCGCTCGGCGGCTCCGCGGCCACGCTGGCATTGGATGCGTGCAGCAATCCCACCGTCGCAGTCCAGGGCGACGGATCTCCTGCGTTTCGCGTCGTCCGCTGGGATGGCTCGACCTGGCAGCAACTCGGAGAGCCGGTGAGCGGGGCCCCGGCGGGCGATCGGGCGCAGTACGGAAGCCTCGCGGTCGACGCGCGCGACAACGCCGTGCTCGCATGGGTCCAGGTCCACCTGGCCACGTCGTTCAGCGAGAGAGATTCGCAGGCCGCGTTCGCCAGCCGCTGGAACGGGAAGCGCTGGTCCGTGCCCGTGCAGCTGGCCGGTTGGACCCTCCTGGCCTTCCCGCCCACCGTGGTCATGGATGCGGCGGGAGTCGCGACCATCGCCTGGAACGAGGAGGCCACCACCGGGCAGGGCTCCGCCCGCGCGGCCCGGTGGAACGGGACGGCGTGGATGCCGATCCCCGACGTGCCCGGTGCCGCGCCCATCGCGCTCGATACGAGCGGCGCCCTGCTGGCCACGACCAGCTCGGCGACGCAGCTGTCGATCCTGCGGTGGGACGGGCTGCACTGGGCCGCCGCGAGCGGTCCCCTCGCGAGCACCTCGGCCGTCGCTTACGGAGCCTCGGCGACCTGGCTGGGAGTGGACCCGGTGGGCCGCATCATCACGACCTATGAGACCGACCGAGGGAGCAAATCGATGCGCGCCCACGCGGCTGTCTGGGACGGTGCGCGGTGGCACGATCTGCCCGATCCGAGCTCCACCTGGTCGTTGGTCGCCGGAATGGGCATGCGCGCCGGCGAGCTCATCGCGCAAGTGAGCGAGTTCGATTGGACGCAGGGCGGTGCGGGTCCGGTCGAGTTCCGCGCATTCGACGGGTCGAGCTGGCGCACCTTCGCGCCGTTGCCGCCGCACGACGGCGCCCTGTACGGGGTCTCCGGCGCCATTGCTCCGGACGGGTCGCTGTTCGCCGTCTCGGCCGCGCCGCTCAGGGGGACGGCCGGGCAGTTCGTGTTCCGGTGGCGGTGAGCAGCAGCCCACCCGGGGGTGGCCGGCGAAGCGGTGGCGTCTGGCGGCCGTGCGAGCGGCCGCCCGCCTCTTGTCGGGACCCCGGGCGACCCTCCATCTTGCGACGCCGGGAGAACGTGTTGGAGGGACGTCCAGGAAACCACGGTCGCGTGTTGGTGGTCGACGACGATCCGAGGCTGAGCCGGATCTTCGCCGAGGTGCTGCACGACGCGGGCTTCGCGGTGGACACCGCCGCGGACGGCCAGCACGCGCTCGCGCTGCTCGAGCGCTTGTCGTTCGACACCATCATCACCGATCTCACGCTGCCCGGGATGGACGGCATGGGCCTGCTCCGCACCGTGCGCGAGCGGGGCCTGGATGTGCCGGTCATCTTCGTCACCGGCACGCCGCAGCTCTCCACCGCGATGCAGGCGGTCGAGTTCGGCGCGTTCCGGTACCTGCTCAAACCGGTCGACGCGGAGCAGCTCGTCGAGGTGGTCGAGCGCGCCGTCCGCATGCACAAGCTGGCGGAGATCAAGCGCCAGGCCAAGGAGTACCTCGAGAAGGAGAAGGACTCGGAGCATCCCGGCCTGGCGGAGCGCTTCTCGCGCGCGCTGGCCGGGCTCGATCTGGCCTTCCAGCCCATCGTGCGCTGGCCGCAGAAGCGCCTGGTCGCGTACGAGGCCCTGCTGCGCACCAGCGAGCCGAGCTTTCCGCGCCCGGAGAAGCTGGTCCATGCGGCCGAGACGCTGGGAAGGGTGCACGAGCTAGGGCGCGCGATCCGCGCCCGCGCAGCGCTGCGGATGCAGCGCAGCCCCATGCGGCTCTTCGTCAACCTGCACTCGGAAGAGTTGCTGGACGACGCGCTCTACGATCCCAAGTCGCCGCTCTCCTTGATCGCCCGCCGGACGGTGCTGGAGATCACCGAACGGGCGGGCCTGGACCGCGTGCCCGACGTGCGCGCGCGCATCGACCGCCTCAAGCGCATGGGCTTCTCGGTGGCGGTCGACGACCTGGGCGCCGGCTACTCGGGGCTCTCCAGCTTCGTCCAGCTCGATCCACAGGTGGCGAAGCTGGACATCGCGTTGGTGCGCAACCTCCACCGCGAGCCCACCAAGCTCAAGCTGGTGAAGACCATCACCTCGCTGTGCAAGGAGCTGGAGATCACCGTGCTGGCGGAGGGGATCGAGTGCCGCGAGGAGCGCGACGCGCTGGAGGGCCTGGGCTGCGACCTGCAGCAGGGCTTCCTCTTCGCTCGGCCGGGCCGTGCCTTCCCCTCGGTCCACTGGTGACCGGCCGCCGCGTGAAGTAAACAATCGCGCATGAGCGATTGGCTGGAACAGAGGCCCGCGGGCGCTCCGGTCGGAATCGTCTGCGGCACGATGAACTTCGGCAAGCGCACGCCCGAGGACGAGGCGCACCGCATCGTGGCGCGCGCCCTGGAACGCGGCGTGACGCTGTTCGACACCGCGAACGCGTACGGCGACTCGGAGCTGATCCTGGGCCGCGCGCTGCGGGGCCGGAAAGGAGCGCGCATCGCGAGCAAGGTGGGTAGCCGTCCCGCGGGCGGCGGGCGCGAGGGCCTCCGAACCGACGTGGTGCTGCGCGCCTGCGACGAGAGCCTGCAGCGCCTGGGCGTCGACCGCATCGACCTCTACTACCTGCACTGGCCGGACATGCGCACGCCGCTCGCCGAGACGCTGTCCGCGCT
>DATFUN010000520.1:0-2346 GCA_035260805.1 Myxococcales bacterium
GGCTTCCGCCGCCGCGGGCTCCGCGGACAGCTCGCCGAGGATGGCGTCCTCGGGCAGCGCCTCCACCGCCTCGGCCGGCGGCGGCGCGGCCTGCACGGGAGCGACCGGAGCAGTCCCGCGCGGGGGCGTCGGGGCACGGCCCTGGACCACGCGGTTGTAGATGTCGTTGAACGCCGCTTCGTCGATCAGCTCGCTCCCGAGGTGCGCGGGCCCGCTCTCCTGCTTCTGCTTCTTGCGCCGCCGCTCCTCGCGTCCCTCGGTGGGCACCACGCCGAAGTCGAGCGCGCGCATCTGCCGGGTGGCGCCGTAGTTCGCACGCAGCAACTGGAAGATGCGGAACTCCGGCGCGATCACCGGCAAGCAGGTACGGCCCAGCTTGTAGCCGAGCTGATCCATCTTCTCGGGGTGGATCTCGGTGCAGAGGATCTTGAGACGCCGCTTCTCGATCTTCCAAGGGACCATCTCGTCGCGGTCGGCGACGTGCTTGGGGAGCAGTGGGATGACCTCGTGCTGCGGCTCGAGCTCGCCCCAGGCGACCTCGCAACCGAGCTGCTTGCCAAGCGCCCGCGCCACCTGCTCCTCTTCCACGAGCTTCAGCTCGAGCAGGTTGGAGCCGAGCCGGCCACCGTAGAGCACCTGCCAGTCGAGCGCTTCCTCGAGCCCGTCCTGCGTGAGGTGGCCCTCGCGGATGAGGATCTCGCCGATGCGCATGCGCGCCGTCTTTTGTAGCACAGCGGGGCCTGGCCGCTCGCGGGCCGTGGGCCTGGTCCGCGCTCGGTCAAGGGAGGGAAAAGCGGGCGGGCTCTGTTCCAGTGCGCGAGATGAGAGCATCCGTCCATGCCCTGGCAGGGCTGCTGTGCTTGAGCGCTTGCGCACATTCGCTCACCCCCGATCAGCAAGCGATGATCGGTCGCGCGGATTGCGCGGAGCTCCTACGCGCCGCCGACGCGGCGCGGGCGCGCGACGAAGCCGGGCTCGCCTCGCGCCTCGCGGCAGGATGCGCGCAGGACAAGCTGAACGCGCTGGTCGCCTCCGCGCCTGATCCCGGGCAGGCGATGCTCTGGTGTGGGCGGATCAAAGCCGCCGGGGGCGCCGTGGCTTGCGATGCGGCGACGGTCGCCTCGCTCGCCGGCCAGCTCCGCCCGCACCTCACCATCGGCCCACCCGAGCCGGGCATGACCGCGGACCCCTTGCTCGCCGCCGCGCTGGCCGAGCTGGGGCCCGCGTACAACCTCGGCTGGGATCCGAACGACCCCGACGTGATCATGGGCCGCGTGGCGATCACCATCGACCACGCCGTCAACAGCACCGTCGCGCAGGTCTCGGATGCCAAGGGCGGCAAGCAACGCGTTCCGGCGGTGCAACACCGGTTCATCGCCCGCGCGGAGGGCGAGGTGGAGCTGGCGGGAAAGACGCGCGTGCTCCGCGCCGTCGACGAGGCGCGCGATCTCACCTGGGCGGCGTCGCCCAGGACGGCGGTGGCCGCGAAGGCCGATCCGCAGGTCCCTGCAGAGGCGGAGCTGAAACGGCGCGCCGCCCTCGCCTGGGTCAAGGCCCTGGCGAAGGCGCTGGCCGCCGCGCCGCCGGAGGCGGTGGACGTGACCGACGCGCGCGGCTGCGTTGCCTACGGCCTCTCCCTCAACTTACTTTCCGGCGATTCCCTCGCGGCCTCCCACGGGCTCGGCGATCCGGTAAAGATCGCCGCCTGCGAAAGGCTCCTGGACGAGCCGGCCGGCGCCGGCATCCCCGTGCCCTGATGAAGAGGACTTCCATGATCGAAAAACACGACTGGCGACTCACGGGCAACCAGGCCAACTACCTGCACGGAGAGCTGTTGCGCTATGCGCCGTACCGGCCGCCCCGCCCCGGCTGGACGCACGACCGCTGCGAGTTCTGCTGGACGCGGTTCGCGCCGCAGAAGCGCGAGGGGTTCGCGAGCGAAGGCTTCTACACCGAGGACCGCCGCTGGATCTGCGAGTCCTGCTACGAGGACTTCAAGGTGCTCTTCGACTGGCGGCTGGAGGCCTAGCCGGCGTGGGGTTCAGCCCACCCGCGCCAGGCTGAGGCGGCCGCGCCAGCGGTTCTGGAAGGCGTCGCGGAGCGCGGCGTTCTCGGGCTTGCGCAGGTCGGGATCGGACTGCACCAGCGCGAACGCCTCCTCGCGGGCTTCCTGCAGGATGGCCTGGTCGCGGGCCAGCTCAGCGACGGCGAAGTCGGGCATCCCGCTCTGGCGGGTGCCGAGGAACTCCCCCGGCCCGCGAAGCTCGAGATCGGCCTCGGCGATGCGGAACCCGTCGGTCGTCTCCTCCATCACCTTGAGCCGCTCGCGCGCGGCCGGTCCCCATT
>DATFUN010000521.1:0-5671 GCA_035260805.1 Myxococcales bacterium
CCGCCGGTCCGCGCGCGCGGTGCGCGACACGCCGGCGGAGCCGCAGGATACTACGGAGCCGTTCCCTCCCGGGAGCTCGCGTCCGGCGGCGTGGCCGACAATCCGGCCGCGATCTCGCGGTTGATGGCGATCAGGGCGTCCAGCCCGGCGACCGACGGCGAGCGCAGCAGCTCGAACGTGCGGCGATCCACGAACGTGCTCAGCCGGAGCAGGTTCGCGCGCAGCTCGCGCGGCAGCGGGTGCTCGGGGGCGGACAGCTCGGACTGGAAGAACGTCCACAGGCGCTGGTTGTAGCGCAGCGCCTCCTCGAGGCGCAGCTCGCGATCGGCGGCATCCCAGCTCGACCGCACCGCCTCGAGCTGGCGCGCGGCCTTGAACAGCGCGCCGGCCTCGAGGTCGCGGCTGGAGGCCGCGGCCTTCGAGGTCGCTTCGTACGCGCTGCGGGCGCTACGCGACATGCTCGAGCCTTTCCTTTTCCCACGAGATCAACGCCCGGGCGCTCTTCAGCGCCCGATACAGCTCGCCGGCCTCGACCTGGGCATCCATCACAATGATCCACTCCCGGCAGCTGGGGGCGGCCCGGAGCACCTGGTCCGCCAGCGCGCGGTAGGACGCGAGGTGCTGCGGCGCCTCCCCGGGATCCACGTAGGCGAGCTGGATCGCGAGGTAGACGCGCTCGCACGGTGTCCGGACCGCTCCCGGGCGCAGGATATCGGACTCGCGGAGAATCGGGACTTCGTTCTCCACCACGAGCCGCGTGCGCGCGGATCCGTTCCGCACCACCGCTCCGCCGAGGATCACACGCTCCCCGGGCCGGAGACTCAAATGCAGCGCCATTGCGGATTCCCTTCCCTCCGCGCCCGCGGCCAGGCGCGTTCCCGAAGACGAACCCGGCGGGGCGTCGGGGCTCTCGCCCGTCGGCCCCGCCGGAACTTCCGCCCGTCCTAGAAGAGACGGAGGATCGCCTGCTGCGACTGGGACGCCAGGCTCAGCGCGACGATGCTCAGCTGCTGCCGCGTCTGGAGCGCCTGGAGGTTGGCGCCTTCCTGGTTCACGTCCGCCGCCGTCAGGTTGTCCGCGCCGGCCGACAGCGTGGCCACCATGGACGAGGTGAAATCGATCCGGGCCTGGACCACGCCCGAGTTCGAGGCCAGGGTCGCCGCGTTGGTGCGCAGCGTCTTCAGGCCGGTGTCGAGCGCCGCCGCGGCGGCGTCGATGTCCGCGTTGCCCGCCCAGGCGTTCGCCGAAGCCGCGATCGCCAGACCGGTGCTGGAGGCGTCGAAGCCCGTGATGTCCAGCGTCGAGGTGGCCTCGGGGTTGAAGTTGACCGTCAGCACGTCCGAGCCCAGCAGGTTCTTGCCCTTGTAGCCGCCGTCCGCCGCGAGCTGGTCGATCTGGGTCAGCAGCGCGTCGAACTGGCCGGCCAGCGTGGCGCGGTCCGCCGTGCTGGCGCTGCGCGCCGACGCGACGAGGCCCTTGGCCTGCTCGATCAGGTTGGTGATGCCGGAGACCGCACCGTCGGCAGCCTTGACGGTCTGGAGCGCCTCGCCCATGGCGTCCTTCAGCGACGCCAGGTCGCTCGCCCGGCTGCGGTGATCCTGCGCGGCGAAGAAGGCGGCCGGGTCGTCGATCGCGCTGTTCACGCGACGGCCGGTGGCGAGGCGGAGCGAAGCCTGCTGCTGGAGCGCCGCGGTCAGCTGCAGGCTCAGCAGGTTGGAGCGCATGCCGCCAGCCAGGGTGATGTCGTTCAGTGCCATGGTTCGAATCTCCCTATTCTAGGTCGTGGACTAGTCCGCCGGGCCTTCTGGCCGGCGACCGGCATCAGTGCCGACACCGTTCAGTCTCGGAGGACCCGCGCACAACTTGAGGGGGAGGAGGGAAGATCGAAGCGCCGATCGTGCGTTCTGCATCGACGCGCCCGCGGATTCGGAGCGGACGCCCCGAGGCGATTCAGCGCAGGTAGTCGACCAGGCTGACCGAGAGGATCTTGCCGACCGCCGCGTAGGCGCGCTCGAGCGCCGTCTGGGCAGCGTTGAGCTGCACCATCGCCTCGGTGGGATCGGCGTCGCGCAGGGTGCTGCGCTGGTCGAGGAGGTTCGCCGAGCGGCGTGCCAGGTCCTCGCCCACGTTCTTCACCTCGAGCATCCGGCTGCCGACCTCGGTCTGGGCCACCAGCAGCTTCTGGTCGGCGGTGCCGATGGTGTCGCTGATCGCCATCAGCGGCCCGCTCGCGCTGCCGCCCACCAGTCCGGCGGAGAGCTGGCCCAGCGCGTCGAGCAGCCCCGAGAAGATCTGATCGCCGGTGTGGTTGACCGACAGCTTCACGCCGTCGTCGAGCTCGACCTCGATCGCCAGCGAGTTGCCGGCGTACGTCCCGCCCGCCTGGAACGCGGGGCTGGTGGACTCGCCGCCGGCGAAGATGTAGGCGTTCCCGACCCGGGTGTTGGCCAGGCCCATGATCTGGTCGCGCAGCTGGGCCACCTGCACCGCGGCGGCCGCGCGCAGCGGGTCGCTGGGGTCGCGGGTCGAATTGGTGAGTGCGAGATCGCGCGCCTGGGACACGAGCTTGCGCACCGTGGTGATCACCTGATCCTCGACCTCGAGCCGCGTGGTCGCGAGCACCCCATTGCGCCGGAACTGGTCGGCGTCGCGCAGCTGGTTGTCCATGCGCAGGATGCGTCCGGCGACGCTCGGGTCGTCGGCCACGCTCCTCACCCGGCGCCCGGAGGAGGCGATCTCCTGCGCCTCGGCCGCGCGCTGGAGGGAGCCCTCCATGTCGCGGATCGCGCCGCGGAACAGCCATTGAGTGGAGATGCGCATGCCGGGTCCTCCTCGGTTGAGCAGGGTGTCGGCGTGCGAAGTGCAATCCTTGAGTCCGAAATTGCGGAAGATCACCCGGAGGGTCGGAGGCGCGATCCCCGCTCGTCTGGAGGCGACGGGGGCCGTACATGTGCTTCTCCGGTCACCGTCCGATCCTTGCGCCCCAGCCGACGCTCCATTATGTTCCCCGGCGTTGTTCCCCAAGGAAGGGGGCTCATTGGTTCTGGCCGTCATCCCCTGCGCCCCGCAGGGAATGGATCCGTAGTGGCGACCATCCTCGGCATCGATGTCGAGCCCGCCGTCGGCGTGCTCCTCGAACGCGCCCTCGCCGATCTGGGCCACACCGCGGTCCTGGTTCCCGGCATCACCCCGGCGCTGCAGGCCCTGTCCTCCCAGGCCTTCGACCTCATCATCTCTGAGTTCCGGCTGCCCGACGGCACCGCCCTGGATCTCCTCGACCACCTGCGCCAGAACGAGGTCGAGATCCCGGTGATCATCATGACCGGGTACGCCTCGATCGAAGAGGCGGTGATCTCGATGCGACGCGGCGCGCTCGACTACCTGACCAAGCCGCTGCGCTCCGAGGGGCTGCGCCTGGCGGTGAACAACGCCCTCGAGGTGACCCGGCTGCGCCGCCAGAACGAGGACTTCCGCCGCGAGATCGTGGCGCTGCGCGGGGAACGTTCGATCGTGGGGGAGAGCCGCGCGCTGAGCGCCGCGCTCGAGCTGGTGGCCCAGGTGGGGCCGACCCGGGCGACGGTGCTGCTCGAGGGCGAGTCGGGCACCGGCAAGGAGCTGTTCGCGCGCGCGATCCACGAGCGCAGCCCGCGACGCGATCAGCCGTTCGTGACCGTGAACTGCGCCGCCCTGCCCGAGGGCCTGGTCGAGAGCTCGCTGTTCGGCCACGAGCGCGGCGCCTTCACCGGCGCGGTCGCCCGGGCCTCCGGCGCGTTCGAGCGCGCCCACCACGGCACCCTGCTGCTCGACGAGATCTCCGAGATGCGCCTCGACCTGCAGGCCAAGCTGCTGCGCGCGATCCAGGAGCAGGAGATCGAGCGGGTGGGCAGCCACCAGCCGTTCAAGGTGGACGTGCGCGTGGTGGCCACCACCAACCGCGACCTCAAGGCCGAGGTGGACGCGGGCCGCTTCCGCAGCGATCTGTACTGGCGCCTCCACGTGTTCCCGATCCGCACCCCGGCGCTGCGCGAGCGCGCCGAGGACATCCCGCTGCTGGTGTCGCACTTCGTGAAGCAGGTGGCCGGGCACCTCGGGATCCGCCCGCCCGAGATCGCCTCGGAGACCCTGGCGCGGCTGCGCGAGCGGCCGTGGCCGGGGAACGTGCGCGAGCTGGCCAACGCCACCGAGCGCGCGGTGATCCTGTGCGGCGGTCGGCGGATCGAGCCCGAGATGTTCGGCTCCGCGCCACCCCGGGCGGCCGCGGTCCCGGTGTCCGCGCCCAACGGAAGCGCCGCGCCGGCATCGATGCTCAACCTGAAGGACCTCGAGCATCAGGCGATCCGGAGCGCCCTGCTCCGTACCGAGGGCCACCGCACGCGTGCGGCCGAGCTGCTCGGGATCAGCGAGCGCACGCTGCGCAACAAGCTGCACGCCACGCCCGAGCTGGCCCCCAAGGCCGCGCTCACGCCCTAGCCGCCGCCGCCCGCGGTCGCCGCCTCGGTGGCGGCACCGCCCGATCCTTCCGGTGGCGGCACGTTCTTCCGGCACTCCCTTCCACGCCCGGCCGAATCGTCCGCGTTTCATTCCGGCGCCGGCCCACGGCGCTTCCGGCAACCCGCGTCCCAATCCGCGCGTGCGCATCGGGTTCCGTCCGGCGGCGTTGCTCGCATCGCCCCCTGGCGACGCGCGGGTACGCCGATTGCTCAAGGCTGTCCCGGACCTTGCCCAGGAGGGGCACATGCTCGGAGAACTGTTCGGCAGCGGAACCGCGAGCTCGATCCTTCGCGGTGGGCTCGAGGAGGCCAGCGCCACGCACCGCACCATCGCGGAGCGGGTGGCGGATGCGCTCAAGGCCAGCTCGAGCGTGGACTTCAGCCAGACGCTGGAGGCCCGCCAGGCCGCCGCGGCGCAGCAGGAGGCCGATCTGCAGCGCGACATGGCCTCGCTCGCCGACACCGAGATCCGCTTCGACGCCGACGCCAAGCTGCTGCAGGCCGCCTACCAGCGTCTGCGCAGCGCGATGCGCGACCATGCCTAGTCCGATCTCGTTCCCCCAGCTGCCGCGCCCGCTGCGCGCGTTCCTGCGCCCGCTGTCGATCAGCGCCGAGGGCATGGCGCGCCAGCAGGCGTTCCTCGAGGTGATCGCGAAGAACATCGCGAACGCGCAGACCACGCGCACCCCCGAGGGCGGTCCCTACAAGCGCGAGGTCGCGGTCGACGGCGCCCAGGGACTGGAAGCCGTGCAGGACTCCAGCAAGGGCCGCGTGGTGTACGACCCGGGCCATCCGGACGCCGACGCCGACGGCTTCGTCGAGTACCCGAACGTCGACATCGACCGGGAGCTGGTCGACCTGATGATCGCCCGCCGCGTGCACGAGGCCAACAACACCGTGTTCCACGCCGCGAAGAACATGCTGAAGCGCGCGCTCGAGATCTGATCCTTCCGGAGGCCGCCATGATCGTGGATCCGCTGTCGTCGTCCCTGCCCGGTGTGGAGCGCCTTCCGACCGCGGTTCCGGCGCGCCCCGCCGGCCCGCCGCGCGGCGCCGAGGCGGCGCCGGGCTCCGAGCCCGCCGCGCTCTGGGATCTGCTGACCGTCGAGGAGCAGGCGTTCTTCAGCGCGCAGTCCGCGCGCGGTCCGCTGACCTATCGCCCGGTGCGCGGCGCGACGCCG
>DATFUN010000522.1:0-6678 GCA_035260805.1 Myxococcales bacterium
CCGGCGACGAGCAGCACCGCGCGGCGCGGCGGATGTTCGTCCATGGCGCCGCAACATACCCAGTCGCCGCCGTATTCGGCGGCGCTGCGCTTCGGCGCGGCGAGTATGGAACGCTTTCTGCCTACGGCAACGACCGTAGCACCGCAAGACCGCCCTCGGTGGGCACCAGGAGCTGGGGCGGGTCGACCATGCGATCGAGCGACATCCGGCCGATCGCTTCGCCCGGCAACCCTTCCTTGATGCCGAGACGCTTCCCGCGCGCCTCTCCGGGTTTCCAGACCAGCAGGCCCGTCGAGGGCGTCAGGATCGAGACAGCGCCCGCCGCTTTGCGCTGCGCTGCGCGCCGACTGAGCTTTGCTGCAGGAGGCGAGATGGATCCCAAGGACATCGAGCGCGAGAAGCCGAGCAACGACCCGCTCACGGAAGAGTCGGAGCATCCGGCGGGGACCGCGGTGGGTGCGGTCGCCGGAGGTGCGGCCGGCGGAGCGATCGGCGCGGCCGTGGCCGGGCCGGTGGGCGGCGCGGTCGGCGTGGCGGTGGGCGCGATCGCCGGCGGGACGACGGGCCGGGCGGTCGCCGGCAAGGCGACCAAGGATGCCGGGGACAGGCCTGAGGACCGCGGCGGCGAAGACCCGGACCGGAACGATGGCTGACGCCGGGGCGAGCCGCGTGTTCAGAGCTCCGCGTTGGTCTCGACCAGTGAACGCTGCAGCGCCAGCCGATGCTCCACCTCGGCGTGCGCTGCACGCTCCTCGTCGCCCAGGCACTCGATGGGCGGAATGCGGACGCGCGCGTCCACCGGCACGTAGGTGAGGAAGGCGCGGAGCGTCTCTTCGTGCTCGCCGGCGAGCGGCTGCTCCGAATCGACGTTGACCAGGACGGTCACCGAATCGGGGGCGGCGTGCGCCACCGCCGACCGGACGTGCACGAAGACGTGGCGTCTCACCGGCCGGATGAAGGTGAGGCCGTGCAGTCCTCGCAGCCGCACCGGCGCGCCGTCGAGGTAGGCCCGGGCGGACAGGTTCGCGCTGGTCTCGATCCAGCGCATCAGCGTGCCGCCGTAGAGCGTGCCCTGGAAGTTCAGCTTGCTGCCGCGGACCGGCTCGATCTTGTGCACGTACGAGACGTGCGGGCGCCGTGGCTCGAGCGGAACGCCGCGCCCGAGCGGCAATGTCAGCGAGCGCGGGAGCAGCTTGAGCAACTCGCGCGTGAAGAGGGCCTGCTCGCGCCCGGCCGGCGGCGGCGGCGCGGGCAGCTGCCCGGCTCGCAGCTTGGTGCGGAACTCGCGCCTCAGGTTGCCCTCGCGGAACCGCAACACCTCGGCGGGCGTCTGCGGCCGCAGTTGCGGGACGGCCGCCGGCCTTCCGTGCGGATCGAGTGCGACGAACGTCATGTAGCCGGTGAGCGAGCGCTGCTCCGCGGCCGGCATGCCGTGCCGCATCGAGACCGAGACGCCCAGGGAGCGCGCCGAGGTGTAGCCGACCGAGGCGGTCATCGTGACCCGCTCGCCAACCCGGATGGGGTGCAACAGCTCCATCCCGTCGACCGACGCGGTGGCGACCGGGCGGCGGCAATGGCGGCTTGCCGCCAGCACGCCGACCACGTCCATCCACTCGAGGATCTTCCCCGCGCGCAGGTAGCCCTGCTCGTCCGCTATGTCGGGAGCGACCCACTCGTCGAGGTGCGCCTCGGGCCCGGGGCGGCCCTCCGCCGGCTGCGGCACCGCCTCGCTGCGTGCGTTCGTATCCTCGGCTGGCATGGCATGACGCTAAGCGGCATGGCCGGGCGGCGCACGCACAATCTCGTAGCACTTCGGGGTCAGGCGAGCTGGGCCTTGACCGACAGTTTCACGTTGTTCTTGAGCGCTTGCGAGATGGGGCAACCGTCCTTCGCCGCCTTGGCCGCCTTCTGGAACGCGGCTGCGTCCAATCCCTGGATCGAGCCGCGCACCTCGAGCACGCTCTCCTGGACCGAGAACCCGCCGCCCTGCTTGGGACCGAACGTCACGGTGGCGGTCACGTCCAAGTTCTGCGGCGGCGTTCCCGCCTGCGCGAGGCCGTGCGACAGCGCCATTGCGAAGCAGCTCGCGTGGGAGGCGGCCAGCAGCTCCTCCGGCGTGGTGTTCCCGCCGGCGGCCTCGGTGCGCGATTTCCACGACAGCCCCGCATCGCGCAGCACCCCGCTCGTCCGCGAGCTGACCTTGCCCTTGCCCGACATCAGGTCGCCTTCCCAGACCGCCTGCGCTTTGCTCTGCATGGCATGCCTCCCGGGGCTTTGCGTGGAGGCGCCTACCAATGATCGGGGTGGCAGACATTGCAAGCGCTGAAGCGTTGACCTGAACACCCGTTCCGTGCAGTAGATCGCCGCGTGCTGAAGCCGATCTCGAACCCGCCCAACCCGTGGTCGACCACCGAGGTCGAGTACCTGGAGGAAGCCCCGCCCGCGCGCCTGGAGGTCTACGAAGACCACACGCGCGAGATCCTCTCGCACAACGACAGCCCCGACGTCGGCTTCAGCTGGAGCGTCAACCCGTATCGGGGATGCTTCCATGCCTGCAGTTACTGCATGTCGGGCGACACGCCGATCCTGATGGGCGACGGCACGACGCGCGCGCTTGCGGACCTACGCGTGGGCGACGTCGTTTATGGCTCAGTGGCGCGCGGCCGGTACAGGCGCTACGCGCGCACGAAGGTCTTGGCGCATTGGCGGAGTCTCAAGCAAGCGTTCCGGGTCAGGTTGCAGGACGGGACCACGCTGATCGCGAGCGCGGACCACCGATTCCTGACGGAGCGAGGGTGGAAGTACGTCCAGGGACGCTGCGGCGGACCGCACCAGCGCCCGCACCTCACCACCGGGAGCTCCCTGCTCGGCACCGGAGCGTTCGCCGCTCCCACGACCATCGATGCCGAATACAAGCGAGGCTATCTGTGCGGGCTCGTCCGGGGAGACGGGTTGCTCCGGATCTTCAGGTACCAGCGGGAAGGCCGCGCTCACGGCGACCAATATCAATTCCGTCTGGCCCTCATCGACCTCGAGCCGTTGAGACGCGCGCGAGAGTACCTGGGTGAGCTCGAAGTCGCGACCCGCGAGTTCGTGTTCCAGGAAGCGTTCGCGATGCGACGGCGACTGACCGCGATCCGGACGCAGGCAAGGTCGCATTTCGAGCGCATCACGGAGATCTGTGCCTGGCCGGTCCAACGCTCCCGGGGCTGGCAAGCGGGGTTTCTCGCCGGAATCTTCGACGCGGAGGGTAGCTACAGCCGGGGAATCCTTCGCATCTCGAACACGGATGACCGGATCCTGGATGAAGCGATGGGCTGCCTCGCAAGTCTCGGATTCGATGCGACGCTCGACAGGAATCGTGATCCGAGCCGAGTACGCTACGTCCGCGTGCGCGGCGGACTCCGCGAGCACCTGCGTTTCTTCCACACGGTCGTCCCGTGCATCACCAGGAAGCGCGACATCGAGGGCCAAGCATTGAAGAGCGCCGCGGCATTGGGCGTCGAGTCGATCGAGCCTCTCGGGATCGAAATCCCGATGTACGACATCACGACGGGGACTCGTGACTTCATCGCGAACGGCGTGGTGAGCCACAATTGCTATGCTCGTCCGTCGCACGAGTACCTGGGGTTCGGCGCCGGGACGGACTTCGATCGCAAGATCACCGTGAAGCCCGAGGCGCCGCGGCTCTTGCGCGAGGCGTTCGAGCGCCCGAGATGGAAGGGCGAGCTGATCGTCTTCTCCGGGGTGACGGACTGCTACCAGCCGCTGGAAGCGAGCTACCGCCTCACGCGCGGGTGCCTGGAGGTCTGCGCCGAGTACCGGAACCCGGTGGGCATCATCACCAAGTCGCCGCTCGTCGAGCGCGACCTCGACGTTCTGCAGGCGGTCGCGAAGGTCGCCGACGTCGGCGTGACGGTCAGCATCCCGCTCTGGGACCGCGAGCACGCGCACGCCATCGAGCCGCACGTCGCGTCGCCGCAGCGGCGCATCCAGATCATCGAGCGGCTGGCGGCGGCCGGGTTGGACGTCGGCGTGAACGTCGCGCCGATGATCCCGGGGCTCGGCGACGAGGACATCGCGCGCATCCTGGAGGCTGCCGCCGCCGCCGGCGCGCGCCGCGCGGGGTTCGTGTTCCTGCGTCTCCCGGGGAGCGTCGCGCCGGTGTTCGAAGAGCGCCTCCGGCAGAACCTGCCGCTGCGCGCCGAGCGCGTGCTCGCGCGCGTGCGCGAGGCGCGTGGCGGCAAGCTCTACGATTCCCGGTGGGGCGTGCGCGGACGCGGCGAAGGGCGCTACGCCGAAGCGGCCCGTGCGCTGTTCGAGTCCACCGCCCGCCGCGTCGGCCTCGCCACCGGCTGCATGGGAGGGGACGATACGGCGACGTTCCGCCGGCCCGACCGGCCGGGAAGACAGTTGCCTTTGCTGTAAGTCTGCCGGGGCTACGCCTTGACGGCGCGGACGGTCGGCGATGCGTTTTCCGACGCCACCCGGTTGCGGCCGGCCTGCTTGGCTTCGTAGAGCGCAGAGTCGGCGGCGCGCAACAGCGCGGCGAGGTCGGGGCAGTCGGGCCCCGCGCTGGCGACGCCGAGGCTGATGGTGACGTGCACCGGCCCGGACTCCGTGTGCACGGCGCCGTCGCCCACCGCGCGCCGGATGCGCTCGGCCAGGACGCTGGAGGCGGCCTCCCGGACCGTGCCGGGGAGCAGCACGGCGAATTCCTCGCCGCCGGTGCGTCCGAGGATGTCCACCGCCCGCAGCGTGTTCCGCACCCGCTCGGCGACCGCCCGGAGCACCTCGTCTCCCACCGCGTGACCCAGGGTGTCGTTCACCTGCTTGAAGCGGTCGACGTCGATCATGATCGCCGTCAGCGGCTGGGCGAAGCGGCGCGCGCTCTCGAACTGCAGCTGCGCGAGCTCCATGAAGTGCCGCCGGTTGTGCGTGCCGGTCAGCCCGTCCAGGGTGGCGAGGCGCTGCACTTCGTCGAACAGGCGCGCGTTTTCCACCGCGATCACCGCGGGCTGGGTGAAGCTCATCGCCAGGCGCGCCTTCTCTTCGTCGTACGCGCCGGTCTTGTTGCTCTCCAGCGCCACCAGGCCGACCACCTCGCCGCGGGACACGAGCGGGACCACCAGGGCCGCGCCGCCCCAGCCCAGCGCCGGCTCCTCCGCCTTGAGCGCGCGCTCCACCGGGCCGCCGGGCAACACCTGCTCCAGCACGCCCGCGTGCTCCTTCTCCGGATACCCGCGCTGCGCCGCGACCCGGTAGCGCTCGCCGCGCTTCATCAGCACCGCCGCACGCTGGTAGGGCACCAGCCGCGAAAGGCCGTCGAGGAGCCGCTCGAGGACCTCCTTGAGCTCCAGCGTGCTGGAGATGGCCAGCGTTGCCTCCAGGCGCACGCGCTCGCGCAGGCCGGCGACCATCTCGTTGAACGCCTGGGCGAGTTGCGCCAGCTCGTCGTGCCCGCGGACCACCACTTCGGTCTCCAGCTGACCGCCGGCCACCGCCGCGGCGGCGGCGCGCAGCCGCTCCACCGGCCGGGTCACCTGGCGCACGGTGGTCACGGCGAGCACCAGCGCCGCGATCAGCGCGATGCCGATCCAGAACGCGGCGCCGCGCCACAGCCGGCGGATGGGACCCAGCGCCGCATCGGCGTTCTCCTGGACCACCACACGCCATCCGGAGACCGGCACGTCGGCGCTGGCGCCGAGCACCTCCTCCTGGTCCTGTCCCGAGAGCAGCGGATGCTGCGACAGGTCGGCGCGGGAGAAGGCCACGTTCGGATCGGGATGGATCACCGCGCGGAACGCGCCGTCCACCAGGAAGGCGCTGCCCTCGGTGGGGCGAAGCTTCTCGAACCGTTCCTGAAGCGAGCGCAGCGACAGCTCGACCGCGAGCACCCAGCGCGCGCCTCGCGCCCCCTGCACCGGGAGCGCCAGCACCAGCCGCGCCACCGGGGCGCCGCCGCGGCCGGGCAGCACGTAGGGAGGCCCGAGCGTCAGGCCCTTCGACTTGAGCGCCTCGCGCAGCGGGACCGCGGCGGCGTAGGCCTTGAGCGCCTCCTCGTCGATCTCCTCGTGATCGGCCCGCGCCTCCGGCACCACCTCGCTGAAGCGCACCGGCGTGACCACCGGGTCGCCCTTCTCGTCGAACAGGCCGACCACGTCGGCGCCCTTGGTCTGCTGGTAGATGAGGAGCAGCGCCCGTTGCCGCGCTTCCTGATCGAGCTCGGAGAGGCGCAGCGAGCGGGTGGCGAGCGTCAGCGCGTCCAGCTTGTCGAGCAGCACGCGCTGCACCTGGTCGGCCAGCGCGGCGGCGGCCTGCGCGTGGATGCGGGCGACCTGGGAGCGCAGCTCGCGGCTGCCCGACGGCAGCGTCACCACCGTCGCGAGCGCGAGTGGTGCGGCGCTCGCGCAGGAAAGGAGCAAGGCGAGCTTCACCCCCAAGCGCATCGGGTGACGATTGCCGGGCAACCGCGCGAACACAAGGAAGCGGATGTGCGCCAGGGGGTCGGTCCGAGTGGGATGAAGGACCAGATCTCACCTCGACGTGCGGCGGAGTGGAATTTGCGGCGGCCCCGAGACGGCCCGTACTCTCCATTCATGGAGCGGGGGCTGTCGTGCGCCGGGCGCACGCTGATCTGCGCCGCCGTGCTGGCCGCCTGTGGCGGCGCGCCGGCGG
>DATFUN010000523.1:0-11227 GCA_035260805.1 Myxococcales bacterium
GGCCTGTCCGATGCGCCGGCGCTCCTCGCCGAGGCGCTGCGGGTGCAGGCCCCGGCGCGGCCTTACGATGTCGTGGAAGTGACACTCGCGCCCGGCGAGCTGACGCACGGCGAGGCCTCGAGCGTCGCGGCGGGTTGCATCCGCCTGTCTCTCGGCGAGCAGGCGCCGATCGAGCACGCGGTGGGCATCGCGCGGCACGAGGCGCTGCACCTGCTGCTCGCGTCGAGCCTGCGCGGCGGCGAGCGGTGGAACGATCCGGAGCTGGCGTTCGCCGATTGGATCGTGCGCGGGATCGAGAGCGGCCGCGACCCGCGGCTGCCTCGCTTCCACCCGCCGCTGCCGCAGCTCCTCGAGCCGCCGGCGCGGTCCCGCCTAGACGTGCGGCAGCAGCTCGCCGCGGTGGGATCGGCTCCGGGCGCCGCCCGGAAGTATTTCGGCGAGCCGCTTTTCGCCGAGCTGAAGCGGCTGGAGTCGCAGCAGCCGGATCGCGCGGCCGTCGAGCAGCGGCAGCTGTGGACCGTGGAGGCTGCCCTCGGCACCCACTATCTGGAGACGGCGGCCCGGCTCCACCTCGAGGACGGCGACGGACTGATCCCGATCGTGCTCGACGACTGGCTGGCCGACTTCGAGGAGTATTCACGCGCCGTCGCGAGCCCTCCTTCGGGCGCCGGCAACCTGTGGCGCCTGTCCGAATCGGGCTGGAGCCGCGATCCGGTCGCCAGGCTCTCGGTGGCGGCGCAGGCGCTCCAGGCCGACGACCATTGTCATTTCAGCGGCGACCGGATCACCCACGCCGGCGAGCCGGTGGTCTGGAAGAACCGCGGCCGCATCCGGTTGCCCCTGCGCGCTCGCGAGCCGCGGCCACGGCCGGCGCCCATCCACGGTTTCCGGGCGGTGCTGCGCGAGGTGGATGCTCCGCGAGAACTGGCGCTGGTCGAGCAGGCGGCGAGGGCCGGCGCGCATCTGTTCGAGGCGCGCGTGCTCTGGCCGCGGATCCTGGCGCGGGTGTTCGCGGCGGATCTGCCCGCGCCCGAGGCGCAGCCCGCGGCGGCGCCGGTGGTGCAGATCGTGGACTCGGGGAGCGGGTCCGCGGCGCAGGCCACGTTCGAAGAATGGTCAGCGGCTGCGGCGGCCCTGCGAGCGCTGCTTCCCGGGCATGCCGGCCACGTCCCGAGGATCGCCGAGCCGCAGGACGCCGCCACGCTCGCGGGCATGCCGCGGGTGCCTGCATCGGTGCAGCTCGTGCACGCTGATCCTCCCTGCGGCAAAGACCTCCTCGCGGCGCGAATCCTGGCTGCGCGGCGGCCGGTGCGCGGCGCCCTCTTCCGCGATCATCTCGACGGGGGCAAGGCATACGAGCGCCTTCCCGACCTCGACGCCCCCCTCGATCCGCGCTACCGCGACGACGTCTGGCTGAGCGATTCGCGATTGCCCGAGCGCCTCGAAGATCTTCCCTCGCTCGCCGACGAAGCGACGAAGGATGGGCGGCTCACGACACCCCTCTCCCACCTGCTCGCGATGATGGCCCTCGGGCTCGAGGAGTGTCACTACCCGCGGCCGCGCTGAGGCGTGGCCGCCGCACGCTGCCGGCCTTCCCGCAGCGCGCGGTTGAAGCGCACCGCGTACGCCGCGCTGGACGCCGGGATCGCCACCTCGCGGAGGTCGGCCGCGCGCGCGAACTGCCGGGGCGCTCTCCCCCAGTTGTACGCCAAGGCGGCGAAGCTCTCGCGATCGAGCGAATGGCCGCGCCATCCCGCCGCCTGCAGGACGCGGTTCTGCCCTGCCTTCGCGAACCTGGGGTCCCACCGCTGCCAGGCCGCCTTGTAGATGCGCGCCGCCGCGATGGCGTTGATGCGCGGATCCCAGAGGAGCGCGACCGAGTCGAGCCGGAAGACCTCGGCCCAGGCTGGCATTACCTGGAAGGGCCCGATCTCGCACGCCCGCCCCACCATGGGACGCAGCTCGGTCTCCACCATGCCGAGCGCCTCGAGCGCGATGGGGTCCACGCCCTCCTTCCGCGCCACCTCGTGGACCAGCCTCCGGAGCCACTCGCGCAGGCGCGGATCGTTCGGCGCTTGCGCACCGGTGAGGGTCGAGCAGTCCACCTGCGGCGCGGCCGCGAGTCGCCCGGCGGAGGCGATCGCGGCCGCGAAGGCGAGCGCGCGCGGCGTCATCGATACGGATCGGCTGCCGGCGCCGAGCGCCGCGTCGAGGCCGTCGAGACTTGCGCTACCGGCGAGGGGAGCGATCGCGGAGACCCTTGCCCATCCTGCTGGGTGGCCACGTCGGTCGCCAGCCTCGCGGCCGCCCGCTGCGTCACCGCAGCCATCACCCTGGCGCGGAGCGCGAGCAGGCTCGCCTTCCTCCGCAGGGAGTACACGCTGAGGCCGCCGTCGGGTCCGCCCGCCACCAGCGTGCCGTTGAGGAGCGAGGAGATCTCGTCCTGCAACGCCTTGTCGGCAGGATCGTTCTGCTGGCAGGTGTCGGGTGAGAGGAAGCAGGCGGAGTTGGTCAAGCGGTCGTCGCGGTCGGCGGCGCGGATCTGCTCCTCCGCCTCGCGCGCCAGCCCGCCCGCCGCCGGGTCCCCGCCCGCGGTCCCGCTTCCGGCGTTCTCACCGTCGAGCGCATCCACGTCGCGCAGGACGCCTTCGTAGATCGTGCGCGCCTGGTCGAGGTCCTTCTTGAACGCGGCCAGAAACTTCGCGTGCGCCGCTTGCGCGCCGCGGCTGCCCTGGCCGCTCTTACCCACCTCGGACTTCCAGGCCTGGTGCAGGCGGTGGGTGGCCTCGCTGCGCTCGACGCCCGCGGCCTGGCCGAGCTTCACCCAGGCGCGGCTCACGCGGAGCGCGGGGCTGTCCTCGGTCTCAGCCCACTTGCCGTCGGGCACTGCGGGGAAAGGCACCGGCGGCAACGGGTAGGTGACCAACTCGGATGCCTTGATCGGCGCGAACTCTTCCGCGCGCGCGAGCGGCGCGAGGAGGGCAACGGCTGCGAAGGCGACGAAAGAGCGGTTCGAGTCCATGGGAGGCTCCTGTCAGGGCCGGCCGTCGCGATCGCTGCGCAGCACGGGGGCGAGCATCTGGAGGATCTGCTCCTGGTCCGAGGGCGGCGGCGGCTTCTGGGCCCGCTGCAGCGCGGCGATCTGGGTGCGCGCCTCGGTGAGCTGCTTCTGGAGGTCGTCGATCTGCTTCTTGTACGCGGCGGCCTGCTTCTGCGCGCCCTTGGTCCGGGCGAGCTCGCGATCCAGCTCGGTCTTCGCGACCATCGCCAGCTTTCCCGCGGCAGCCACGGCGCTGCCGAGCACGTTGGGCCCTTCCGGCGGCTTCACCTGCGCGCCGCCCTTGTCGGCCTCCGCCTTGGGCGCGCCCGGCTTCGCCGCCTCCGTCCCCACCACGGCGCCCATCGCCGCCTTGGAATCGATCTTCGGCGCCACGTTGGCGAGGGCGATGCGCGGCGCGTCCGCGCTCGCGGCGGCGTTCCGGTGCACGGCCCACAGGACGGCGGCGACCACCGCCACGCCGAGGATCGCGTAGGGCCAGGCGCGCCGCGCCGGAGCGGTTTCGATGGGGCGGAACTCGGGACGGTCGGTGGACATTGGGGGTCTCCTCGGGGTTCAGAAGTTTTGCGCGACCGGGCGGACGGCCTGCACGGCGCGGAGGAAGCCTTCGTTGATCGCCTCGGCTGTCGCCGGCGCGCTCTCACCGGCGAGGAACGTCGCGGGCGGCGCCTCGTTCGCATGCAGCACCCAGACGATGAGGAAACCGCGCGAGCTCGGATCGACCGGCGTGCGCAGCGGCGCGGCGATCTTCGGGCAGCGATCGCGCAGCAGGCGGACGGCCTCGGCGGCCATGCGGCCGGCCTCGTTTCCCTTCTCTGCCGCGAGCAGGGCGTAGGCGTCGCGCAGCTTCTGCTGCCCCTCGCCGCAGGCGTCCGACGAGGTCCGCCCGGCCGTGAGCGCGCCGCAGGCCTGCAGCACCACGTCGACGTTGCTGGCCGAGCGGAGGGCCGAGTGGGTCACCCGCCTCGCCGCCACGCACCCCTTCTCGACCAGGCGCGGCAGGCCCAGGTACACGCCGGCCTTGAAGAGCGGCAGGGCCAGGGCCGAGGCGAGCACCTGGCTGGAGGCGGCGATGATCTCGTCGAGCTGAGCTCCGGTGAGCCGGGAGCCCAGCGCGCGCTCGCGCTCCCGCCGCCGCACGAGATCGTAGGCGCCCTGATCCGATTCCAGCGGCCCCAGCGGGGCGATCTGGGCACCGCGGCTGCCGTCCAGCCCCTGCGTCCAGTCGCGCTCCGGAGCCTGGGGTGCCAGCTCTTCGTGCGCACAGCTTGCCAGCACGGAGGCGGCGATCGCGAGGAGCACGGTGGGCTTGGACATGGTGTGGTCCTCCTGATTTCGGGATAAGCAAAAAAAGCAGTCAGCGAAGCTCCATCTCGGGGAGAGGCCGGCCGGCCACGGCATCCAGCAGCGGCCCTGCGCGAGCCGGCCGGTAGACCGGCCAGGCGACTTCCAGCACCGAGCCGATGCGGCGCTGCCACGCCTCGTCGAGAGCGTCGAGGAACCTCTCGGCGCGTCCCAGCGCCTCCGACCGCCCGGCCGGGACGCGTGCGTTTTGCGCGGTGGGCTCGAGCCGCAAGGGAGGGCGGAACCATCCCGCGGCGACCCGGAGCATGGGTACGCCTTGGGTCCGTGCCTCCTCGAGGCGGTAGCCGGCGACGCCGGGCGGGTCGAGCGAGGTGACGGGTCGGTCGTATTCCGCACAGACGGCGACCACTGGTGCGCCGCCCTTGCCGAGCAGAGCGCCGTCCTCCTCGCGCAAGGAGACGTTGCTGATGAGGAGCGTCAAGGAGAACAGCTCGGACGACCAGCCCAGCGCGCACGCCTTCGCGGCCTGGACGCGGAGCGGAAGAGACACAGCGGGCGCGCAGCCGGCGGCGTTCGCGGCACGCTCGGCGGTGGAGAGCAGCGCCGCCGCGCCGCCGCCTTCGATGGGCGGCAGCCCCAGGAGCGCGAAGGTCCGGTCGAGAGCATCGCCGTCGGGCGGGAAGCGGAGCATGGCCTTCCCGTCCGCCTCCTCCACCACCAGGCCGGCGGCGCGCAGCCGCGAGATCGCGTTCCATTGCGACTGCAGCTCCAAGGACACGGGCGGCAACTGGTGGTGCAGCGCCGTGATCCAGGCCGAGAGGCCTTCGGAGGACGAGGGCAGCGGGCCGCGCGCCTTCTGGTGGCGCAGGAGGGTTTCGATCTCGTGGGGCGTCATGCCGCGGCCCTCCGCGAAAGAAGCGCCGCCGTCTGCTCGAGCAGCGCGTGCGTGCGTGCCGCGTCCTGCTGGGCGCGGCTCGACTGCGCCTCGCTGACCGCCAGCAGGCTCTTGAGCGTGTGCAGCAGGATCTCCTCGGGCTCGCCGCCGCGCGCGTCCTGGCCGTCCTCGTCGAGCCGCCGCGCGGCCAGCACGATGACGGGACCGAGCAGCATCGGGAACGTGCCCCCGACCATCAGGAAGTACGCGTAGCTGATCTCGCGGTACGCCTGGGCCATGGTGGACGCGAGGGCGTCCGCGGCGGCCTGCGTTCCCATCGCGTCGCCCAGGGCGCCCATCCCCAGCGCGCCGAGGAGGGTGCTCATGCCCAGCCCCAGGCCGGGCCCGAGCAGCATCATGGTGAGCGCCATCGGCCGGACGTGCTTCTGCCAGATCTCCGCACGGTGCGCCGCGCGGGTGCGGCGCGCATCCGCGGAGAGGCCCGGCGCGTTCCGCTCGGCGCGCGCGCGCACGCCTTCTTCGATCACCCAGGCGAGCAGCGCGAGCTGGACGAGGGTCACGGCGAGCAAGAGCGGCGCGCCGCCGTAGGTATCCAGCGAGTACCGCCAGAACTTGGAGATGAAGATCATCGCGGTCTCCGTGGCATGACGGCCTGACAAGCAAAAAAGCCGCGCGGCCGGGGCAGGGCAGCGGCTTTTTTGCTCGTGGCTCGTGCGTACGGTCCTCCTGGCAGCGGCGCTGTCCCTGATGGTCCCGGTCCACCGCGGAGCGCAGGCGCGAACTGCGCGCACGCCATGGCTGCTCTTTCCGCTCGACGTGCGGAGGTTCGATCGCGTCTCCTCGAAGTTCGGGATGCGGAAGCTGCACGGCCACAGGGCCGTGCACCGCGGGGTCGATCTGGTGGCGCCGCGCGGCTCTTTGGTGGTGGCCGCGCGCGAGGGCCGGGTGACGGACATCGGGCGGGCGCGCGCGTGCGGATGGTACGTGACCGTCGAGCACGAGAATTCCTGGCGGACGGTCTACTGCCACCTGCGATCGGATCCGCGCAGGCTCGGGATCGTGGAGGGTCTTCGCGTCCCCGCCATGGGCGTCGTCGGCGAGGTGGGCAGCACCGGGCACTCCACCGGACCGCACCTGCACTTCACGCTTCTCGACGGCCGCGGCCAGGCGCGCGATCCGCTGCTCGCGCTGTACACGCCGGCGGAGACCCTCGAGGTCCTGAAACGGATGGGGCTGGCGCGATGATCCCGCCTGGGAGGGCCTGGACCAGCTTGCCCGTGTGGGGCCGGTGCCTGGTAGCGGCCGCCGTCGGGGCGCTGTTCGCAACCGGTGCGGCGGTGCTCCTCTCTCCGCTCGCGCTCTCCGGCGAGAAGGTCCATCGCGCCGCGGCGTTGTTCCGCGAGGACCTCGAGCAGTACCGCGCCTCGCCGCCGGAGGTACGGGGTTCGGCGCTCGTCTCCGCGGCGGCCGCCGGTTACGAGGATCGCGGGGTCTTCACCCGGCCCCGCTGGGTGCCACCGATCAGTCCGACGGGGTTTGCGCGGGCGGTCCTGCGCAACCTGCGCGGCGTTCCGGAGGGCGGCTCCACCATCCCGCAGCAGCTCGCCAAGCTCTATCTGCGCCAAGGCCGGCGCGCGACCATCGCGGACAAGCTGAGCGAGGCGTCGTTTGCCACCTGGCTTTCGCGCCAGGCGCCGCCCGACGAGATCGTCGGCCTCTACTTGAACCTGAGCGCGGCCGCGACGCTCGGAGGCCCCCGGCGGCCGGGAGACGGGTTGGGCCGCCTCTCCCTGGCCCTCTTCGGGTTGCCGCTCCGCCGCCTGTCCCGCGAGGACCAGCTCGTGCTCGGGGCCGCGCCGCGAGGCGTGCCCTGGCTGCGCGCGCACCCGGCGCTCTCGGCCCGCCGGCTCGCCTCCGCGCGGGAGTGGCTCGTCCGGCAGGGGCTCTGGGACGCGAAAGTGGGCTCCTACCTCGACGAGGGCCTGGACTCCTCCTCGGCCTTCGGGTTCGTCGACGGATGGACCGAGCGCGTCGCGAGCGGCACCAGCGAATCGGCCGATCTGGACCTGGTCGCGGCGATCGATCGTTTCCGCGAGGGCCTCTCCGAGACGCTGTGGCGGGAATTCCCCGGCACCGGCGTGCGGGCTGCGTTCGCCGCGCTGGGTCCCGGCGGCGCGGTGCTGGCGCGCTCGGGGGCGGAGTCGGCGCTGATGGCGGTGAACTACGGCTCGATCGCGAAGCTCGAGGCGCTCGATCTGGCGGTCGAAGCCTTCGGCCCGCGGACCGTGCGCGAGCGCATGCTGCCGCCGGGCGGTTGCGTCCGCTGGATCTGGGCGACCAAGTCCCAGCGAGGAGCGAGTCCAGCCAGCTACTGCCCCGCCGACGTGACCCCGCCCGCCCGTGCCATGTCCTTCGACGAGGCCGTCGCCCGCTCGATCAACTCGATGACGGTGCGCCACGCGCTCCTCCTGCCGGCACTCTTTTCGCAGCAGCGCCCCGATCTGTTGCGCGAGGTCGCCGCCGAGGTGCCTCCCTGCGAGCGGGCAGCGCTCGATTCGCCGGCCGACCGCGCGCTGGCCGGGGGCCTTCTGGCGCAGCTCGGAGAGACGGTGACGCCGGACCAGGTGGCGCCGGAGCTTTCCTATAGCGCCGCAGGCGTGGCGCTGTTCCGGCACCTCCGGGAACGGCGAGAGGCCGCGGGTCTCCCCGCCGGACGGCTGCCGGACGACCCGACCTCGCTGCTGGGCAATTCTTCACGGGCGACCGCCGAGCAGATCGGTGGATACCTGCATCGCAAGCTGCTCGCCGGCGAGGGGGCGTGTGCCTTGACCGACACGGGAGCGCTTCTCGCGTTGCACCGGCGAGCGGGCACGCTTCGCTGGCTCGCCTGGCGCTGGCCGAAGCTCGTCTTCGCAGGCAAGACCGGCTCGTCCCCTCACGACGATTCGGCCGTCGCCGGGATCGCGCTCTGCCTGGACGCGCGCCCCGTGGTGCTCGTCGCCGCGCTCCGCCCGCTGCAGGGCCCGCTCCCGGACGGGTTGCACGGGTCGGTGCTGCTGCGCGGGCTCGACGCCTACCTCAGGGAATTGCGCCGGCTCGACCGCCGCGTCAGCTCGGCGGCGTTGCCGGCGTGGGCGGAGGAGATCGACGCGCCCGCGGAGGGCCGCGATCCGATCTCCGTCGCCGCGACGCCCGTGGAGAAGGAGGAGCGATGACGAGTCGAACAGGACGCTCCGGCGGCTTCGAGGAGATGGAGGCGCTCATCTACCGCCTCTTTGCCGAGAAGCAATTCGCCCTGGCGCTGCTCGCGCTGGTGATGGTCGCGCAGCTGCTCTCGGCACAGTTCCTCCTCCTGCGGCTCAAGCCGCCCTCGCAGCAGGCGATCGCGGCGCCCAGCAGCAAGCAGCGCCTCGACGTGCGTTGCGCGGAAAACGGGGCGCGCACGCTCGCCGGCGAGGCGACGGGCCGAGAAGCAGCCCGAGGGAAGGTGGTGGTGGTCCACCTGGGCGCGCCGCAGGAGGCGTGCCTCGCCGAGATGGCGGCGGGCGCGGCCGAGCTGGTGG
This sequence comes from Myxococcales bacterium, assembly GCA_035260805.1. GTDB lineage: Bacteria > Myxococcota > Myxococcia > Myxococcales > 40CM-4-68-19 > VBKO01. The sequence continues at coordinate 8,822 of DATFUN010000523.1, forward strand.
TGGGGATGAGCGTCGATGCGCAGCCCGCGGGTCGCTGAGCCCACCGGACCACCGCGGCTCTGGCGCTCGGTGTCTCTTCAGGGGCTGGCGCTGGCGGCAGCGGCGGTCTTGGCCGGCCTCCCCTCGCAGGGCCGCGAGCCGCCGCCTGAACCGACGCCCCCGCGGCCCGTTGCGCAGGAGGTCCGACGCATTCGCGTGGTCCAGCTTCCGCGGCCTCCGCCGTTGCCGAGCGAATCGCGGCCGGCCCCTCGCCCTGCTCCGGCGGAGGCCCGGCCCCCGGCTCGGACTCCCGCCTCGGCCTCGCAGAAGAGCGCGCCCGAACCGCGCACGCGCATCGCGGTCGACGCGCGGGCCGTGCAGGGGATCCGCCTGCGCGTGCTCGTGCCGCGCACTCCGGGCGATCTGGCCGCTCATCTGAGGAACTCGGGAGGCTGCATGGTCGTGTCGCGCTTGAGCGGCGGCAGCGCCGAGGTGCTCTCCGTCCTCGGTCTCCAAGGAGAGCGCGCCGTCGAAGTGTCCGGCGCGCCTTGCGCGGGAGTGCCTCGCCTGATTCGCGATGGCGGACTGAATGCGGCGCTCGGCGATCCGGTCGGCCGGGCGCGCGCCTCCTTGCCGCCGGGCGAGCGGAGCGACGAGCTGGGTCTGCAGATACTGCTCACGCCGGGCCTGCACGAGGTCGCCCGCTACGCGCTGCGCGCGCGCTTCGGCCCCATCCCGGAAGAGCAGATGGCCCTGCGCGCGGCGGAAGCCGGGTACGAGCTGACCTGTTTCGCGGAGCCGACCGGCTCGCTTCGCTGCCAATGAAGTTCAGCTAGCCGGACGGACAGGCATGGCTGGCGTGCCGATGATATGGTGCCCCGCCCAACCGCGGTCCGGAGGAACAGATGGAAATCTATCTCGTGCGGCACGGCATCGCGGTCGGCGGCGAGCCTGACGGTCCCGATGCCTTCCGGCCGCTCACCGGCAAAGGCAGGCGTCGCTTCCACAAGACCGCCCGGGCGTTCGCGCGGCTGGGCCGCAAGCTCGACCTCATCCTCACCAGCCCGCTGGTCCGGGCGGTGCAGACGGCCGAGATCCTCGCGGGAGAAGCGAAGCACGGCGAGGTAGCGGTGCTGGAGGAGCTCGACCCGAAGTTCGGCGTCAGGTCGTTGCTCGAGGCGGTATCCAAGCGCGCCAACGGCGCCAAGAGGGTCGCGCTGGTCGGCCACGACCCGCAGCTCTCCTCCGTCCTCGCCGCCCTGGCGGGCGTGCCGGCCGAAACCCTGGATCTCAAGAAGGGCGAGATCGTGCGCCTCGACGCGACGGAGCTGTCGCCGGCCGGATCGGCCGAGGCCCGTTGGTCCTTGAAACCGCGCTCGAAGACCGTCGAGAAGGGACTCCCGCTCGCCAAGGCGGACGGCAAGGAAGCGGATGGCGCCGCGCCGCGACGCAAGGCGCGACGAGGGCCGTCGGACCGCTCGGGTCCGCGCCGGCGGCTGCGCGCCCGCGATACCACCGCAGCGGCGTCCGGCTCCGAGAGCAGCGAGACTGCTGGAGCCGCCGCCTCGCCCGAGGACGCGGAGACCGCCTCCGACTCCGGCGCGACACAAAACGAGCCGGGCACCGACAGCTCGCCCCGGTCCCCGGATGCCGCCTCGCAAGCCGGTTCGGAGTCGCCCGTGCAGCCAGCTTGACCGCACAGGTCATTCGAGGGCTGGCGCCTGGCGGTGAAACGTCGTTCCGAAGCAATCAGCGCGTGGACGCCTTGACGCACCGTGTCCCGCGCCGGGGCGGATGACGCTCCGCTTACCCGACAGGAGCCGGATCCGGTCCGCTCGGTGCGCGAGGACGATGCGTTCGCGTCCTCGGTTGGAACCGGTGGCGCCGTCCTCCCCGTGGCGAATCGCTCCTTCGTTACGTGGTCGATCAACAAGTCGAGTGCCTTCTCGAAGATTGTCGCCAGGTCTCCATCCGGAACGCGGGCCCGGCGTTTGTAGGGCGACACAGCTATTGACCCCCTCGCGACACTACTTCTGACCCCCTCCGCGCAGTCCGAGGAGGGCAGGTTCATGGATGGACAGGTCAGGAGCAAGCGCAGTCCGGCCAGCTGCACCGTCCCGGAGCGGAGCGTCTGCAGGATCACCGGCATCTGCTTCGACGCCGTGCGATCTCCGCACGAGGTCCCGCGTCGCGAAACGGAGGTCCGAGAGCTGAGCGATTCGACAACGATTCGTGAATTCATCATGCGTGTTTCGTAGCACGGCGTTTTTCGGAGACCGGCGGAGGCTGCACGTGCATGCTGTACGGGGCAAGACGACGCGCGAAGAGCGCCTGGCCCAAACCGCCGCCCTTCGGGCGCCCCGAGCGACGACAAGGCCATTGGACATTGGCCTGCAGCAGTTTCCGAAGAGATGTACGAAATACTTG
>DATFUN010000524.1:0-2860 GCA_035260805.1 Myxococcales bacterium
GCTCACCTTCGGACCGGCCGGATACAACGTCTACAGCCTGGCCGACGTCACCCAGGTCGGCAGCATCACCTACTCCTGCCCACCGCCGACCCTCGCGGTGGTGAGCTTGAGCGCCAGCGGGAATGGAGCGTATCGCCCGCGGCAGATGATCTCCGGTGCGAACACCCTCAACTACGAGCTCTACTTCGACGCCGCCATGACCACCGTGTGGGGCGTGGGCGCCGACAGCCACGGGGTGGCGGCGGGCAACGCCGCCTCGGTCCCTCTCTACGGGCGGATCTTCGCCCTGCAGGACGCCGCGGTCGGGAACTACTCCGACACGGTCACCGTGACCTTCAATTTCTAGGCGGCGCGCCGTCCGGGAACAGCGTGACCACCACTTCGGCCGCGCCCCGGAAGGACGCGAGCGCGAGCCGACCGGAAGCGCCGGCGAGCACCACCAGCGGACGCTGTCCCTCGGGCGGGATCCGCGACCCGTCGCGCAGGCACAGCGGCGCGCCGCTGCGCTGCTCGAGCAGCACGGCCGCCCCCGCACCGCCGAACGAACGCGACTCGACGCCCAACGCGCCCGCCGAGAAGCTGGCGGCCATTCGCGCGGAGGAGACCACTTCGGCACCGACGCGGAACGAGGCGCGCCGGCCTGCCAGGGCAGGCGCGGCCGCGAGGAGCGCGGCGAGGGCCACCGCGAAGCGCATGTGGGACAACGTGCGCCTTCCGTAGACCGGTTGCAACCGGCTCGACCGGTCACCCCCGGAGGAACGCGCCGATTTCCGGGACCAGACGCTCGCGCAACGCGACGTCCATCCGCAGCCTTTCCAGCGTCTGCGCGATGGCCTGCCTGGCGCCTTCGATCGGATGCGCCGCGAGGAACGCCTCCACCTCCGTCAGGTGCCGCCGCTCGGGCAGCGCGCCCAGGGCTTCCACCAGCCGCCGCAGGAGCATGGGCGAATCCGCCTTCTTGCGCACGTCGGTCCACCTCTCGCGCACCAGCGCCCAGGCCGGCTCGCGGGCCGCGCGGTTGGCGAGCAGCGTCCCCATGTAGCTGGGGAAGTCCTGCATGCGGACAACGTCGGTGAGCGAGAGCTGCACCGCTTCCGGCACCAGCTCGGGATGCTCGACCATGGCAAGCGCGTGGAGGAAGCGGCGCTTGGCGGCGGGATCCAGCTCCTCCTCGGCACGCCGGCGCAGCTCGGCGAAGCGCGCCCGGTCCGCGGTGCGCGCGGCGGCGGCGACCACCACGTCGAGCAGGTTGGGGTCGATCGGCCGGGGCTGCTGAGCTACCAGGCCGCGGAACCGCTCCTGGGCTTCCTCCACCGCCTGCGGATCGCGCGCGACCAGCGCGAGCCCGCGCAGCACCGCCGCGCGGCGGAGGCGGCGCTCGTCCTCCTCGCCCTCGCGCGCGTCCCAGCCCAGCTCGCCCGCGGCCGGGGCGAAGAGCCGCCGGATCCAGGAGTGCAGCGCGGGGCGGTCGGCGTCGGCCACCCCCCGGTGCTCGATCCAGGAGAGGCGGGAGACCACCTCGTCGAGCACGGAGTGGTCGGTCTCGTTCCGTGCCACGCCCTCCAGGAGGCGGAGGAACTCGTGGACGTGGAGCTCGCCGGCGCGCACCAGCGCCCACTGGTCGGAGACCAGCGTCATGCGCTCCTCGCATTCGAGCTCCGGGAGGGCCTCGATCAGGCGCCGCAGCAGGTCGGGCTCGTACGCCACGCGGTAGAACCCGCGCGCGCCCGCGTTGGCCAGCACCCAGTCCGGCTCACCCTGGGCGTCGAGGGCGATCCGCCGCTCCTCCCCGCGCAAGAGCTCGCGCTGCTCGCGCACCCCTCCGCGGTCGCGGAAGCGAAACACCAGCGGCACCAGCCAGCGGGCGGGCGGTCCTTCTTCCTTCGCCTCGGGATCGGAGAGGAAGCGGCGCTGGCGCAGGACCAGCCGGCCGTCGCGCTCCGAGACGCTGACCAGCGGGTAGCCCACCTGCCGGATCCAGCCGTTGGCGAGCTCCAGGATCGGCTGCCCCGAGGACTCGGCGAGCGCGCCCCAGAGATCGTCGGCGGTGGCGTTCGCCTCGCGGTGCTTGCGCATGTAGAGCCGGATGCCGTCCCGGAACCGGTCTTCGCCCAGGTAGCCCTCGATCATGCGGAGGATGGCCCCGCCCTTTTCGTAGGTGATGGCGTCGAACGACTCGCCGGCCTCCTGGGCGTTCTTCACCTCCGCGCGGATCGGATGGGAGCTCCTGAGCGCGTCGACGTGCAGGGCCGCGCCCTTGCCGACCTCGAAGTCGGTCCACACCCGCCAGCGCGGCTTCCACACGTCGACGGTCTTGTAGGCCATCCAGGTCGCGAAGGCCTCGTTGAGCCAGAGATCGTCCCACCACACCATGGTGACCAGGTTTCCGAACCACTGGTGGGCGAGCTCGTGGGTGATCACCTCCGCGACGCGCTTCTGCACGTTGAGCGGCGCGGTGGCCGGGTCGAGCAGCAGCGCCACTTCGCGGAAGGTGATCGCGCCCGCGTTCTCCATCGCGCCGGCCTCGAAGTCGGGCACGCCGATCTGATCCAGCTTCCCGTAGGCGTACGGCTGGCCGAAATAGTCCTCGAGCAGCGGCAACACCGCGGAGGCGCATTCCTGCGCGAACCCGGTCAGGTGCCGCTTGGGCGGCACCGCCCAGGTGCGGATGGGAACGCCCCGCACGGTGACCGGCTCGCTCGCGGCGAGCTCGCCCACGCAGAGCGCGATGAGGTAGCTGGACAGCGGCGGCGTCTCGCTGAAGGCGACCGTCCGCCGCCCGCCCTCCCCCGCCTCGTCCTTCACCACCCGGCCGTTGGAGATCGCGGCCGCGCGCGGCGGGACCTGCAAGAGCTGCAGG
>DATFUN010000525.1:0-3837 GCA_035260805.1 Myxococcales bacterium
ATTGGCGGACGCTGCGCGCGAGGCGGGAGCGCAGATCGAGACCGGCCGTCCGGTGCAGCGGATCGCGCTCGACCGCGGCGCCGCCTCGGGCGTGCAGCTCGAGGATGGAAGCGAGATCGCCGCGCGCGCAGTGGTGGTGAACGCCGACCCGTTCCGGCTGCGCGAGCTGGTCGGGCGCGACCTCTTGCCGGCGCAGTACAACGCGCGCATCGACGGCTACCTGCGCGACGGCACCACGCTCAAGGTGAACCTCGCGCTGCGCGATCTCCCGCGCTTCTCCTGCCTGCCCGCGGACCGCGGGCAGTTCGGCTCGACCATGCACCTGTTGCCCGAAGAGGGACAGGTGATGGCCGCGATGCGCGCCGCCTTCGCCGACGTCAAGGCAGGGCGGCTGCCGGAGTTCCCCACCATCGAGTGGTACGTCCACACCACGGTCGACCCGTCGCTGCGCGATGCCGAGGGGCGGCACAACTCGGCGCTCTTCGTGCAGTGGGTCCCGTACGCCTTGCGGGGAACCACCTGGGAGGCCGAAGAGGAGCGGTACGTGCGGCACCTGCTGTCTCTGTGCGACCGGTTCGCGCCGGGCACCAGCGACCTGGTAGTGGACACGTTCCCGCTCACTCCTCCGAAGATCGAGCAGCACTTCGGCATCTCGCGCGGTCACATCCACCACGTCGACAATTCGTTCGGGTTCGCCGACCGACTGCCCTACGCGACGCCCGTGCAAGGGCTCTACTCCGCCAGCGCCGGATGCCACCCCGCCGGCTCGGTGATCGGAGCGGCGGGCCACAATGCGGCCGCCCGTGTGCTTCGCGACCTGGGAGCTGCTTGAGCCCCGCGAAAAACGTGCGCGCACGGGTTCTCTAGGGCCGTCGGATGCGCAACATTACGCACCAACTGTTCGCGAGCGATCGGCGTGCAACCCCGCGCGACGCTCGTCGAGGAGGCGATCGTGCAAGGCCGGCGGAGGCGCACAGCCAAGGACGAGATCGGCCTCCTGCGCTGGCTGGGTCGCAGCGCGCACAGCGCGGTCGCGCTGGTGCGCGGCGGCCGCTTGACCCTGACCAACGCGCTCTTCCGCGAGCTGGACCAGCGCGAGGGCGAGTGGCGCTGGACCGTCGGCCCGCATGCCCAGCTGCGCTACCAGTCCTTGCGGCATCTCGCGGCGTCCGAAGCGCGCGAGCTGCTGCGCGGGCGCGAGCCTACGCGCACCTGCCGTTTCGAACGCGGCCACCGCGCGCTGGAGCTGCGGCTCGAGCGCATCGCCACCGCGACCGGCCCCGCGACCGTCGCGCTCGGCCACGACGTCTCCGAGCAGGCCCGCGGGGAAGCCGACCGGCTGCGCGACCGGGAAGCGCGGCTGCACGAGGAGCGCATGCACGCGATGGGCGTGGTCGCTTCCGGGCTGGCGCACGACTTGAACCACTCGCTGAACGTGATCGCCCTGCGCATCGCCACCCTGCGCGCCGATCCGCGCTTCGACCCCAACCAGCGCAGCCTGGAGGGATTGGGCAAGGTGGTCGACGAAGCGGCGGCGACGGTCGCGCGCCTGCAGGACCTCGCGCGACGCAGGCGCGATCGCCCGGCCGAGAGCGTCGATCTGACGGGCGTGCTGCTCGGCGCGGTGGAGATGGCTCGCACCGCGCTGGACGGGACCGGGGCCGCCTTGCGCATCGACGACGACGTCCCGCCGCTGCCGATGGTGCGCGGCACCGCGGCAGAGCTGTCCCACCTCTTCGCCGACCTGCTCGCCAACGCGCGCGAGTCGACGCCGCAAGGGGGGACGGTCGAGGTCCGCGCCCGCGCGGCACGCGGGTGCGTGCTGGTCTCCATTGCCGACCATGGAGCGGGAATCCCCGAGGAGAACCTCTCGCGGGTCTTCGATCCGTTCTTCTCCACCAGCGAGACCCGCGAAACGGGGCTGGTGCTGTCGATCGCCTTCGGGCTGATGCAGCGGCTGGGCGGCGGCATCACTGCGGCGAACCGGCCCGGCGGCGGATCGGCCTACACCCTGAGCTTCCCGCTCGCCTCCGCGCGGCCGCGCCGCGAGCAGCAGAAGGCGCAGCGGCCGCTGAAGGCGAGCATCCTTCTGGTCGACGACGAGTCGGACAACCTGGAGGTCCTGGAGGAGCTGCTGGAAATGGAAGGCCACCGGGTGGAGACCGCGGCGTCCGGCAAGGCGGCGGTGGAGCGGTTCCAACGCGGCGAGCGGTACGACCTGGTGCTGTGCGACGTGGGAATGCCGCAGATGAGCGGCTGGCAGGTGGTGCGCGAGCTCCGCCGGATCGCGCCATCCGCGCGGATCTGGCTCTTGACCGGCTGGGCGAACGAGATCTCCGAGCACGATCCCCGCCTGGGCGACGTGCAGGGCGTCCTGGGCAAGCCGCTCGACATGGACCAGCTGCGCTCGCTGCTGGGAGATCCACAAGGGCCCACGCCGAACGAGCACCACGCCATGGCGTGACCAAGCTTCCCGATCAAGGCACCGACGGACAGGCGGCCAGGCTGCCCTGGACGGGGCAGAGGGGCGGCAGGATCGCGCTGCAGATCGGCATGATACTGAGTGGATCGACCAGGTAGGTGAGGCAGGCGGTCGCGTCCCAGCACTCCTCGAGAGTGCCGGTGACGCCGGTGCTCCTCCGCACGGTCATGTGTGCCTTGCCTTGGCCCGCGGCAGTAAACGCCGTCTGCAGCGACCAGCGGTCGCCTTTCGCGTCGGGGAAGAGGTAGTCGAAATGGCCGCTGCCGTCCGGGTTGCCGGAGAAGAAGTAGCTGAACTGCGACAGGCCCAGCCCCGTAGCGCCCAACTCGATCCGGACGGTGCGCGCCGGACCGCCCAGGTCGTAGTGGATCATCATGACCCCGGTCGGATCGGTCGGTCCGTTGATCTGCAGCGCGCGCGCGTTGTCGAAATCGATGGCGATGACGCCCTGTCCGGTGCGCGCATTCGCGCCCACGAAGTAGGCGTAGAGGATCTCCCGGAACTGGCCGCCGTCCCGCCGCGCGTCGAGGGCGAAGGACCACGGCTGGGCAGCCGGGTCGCTTCCCGGCTGGGTGGCGACGCGCAGGAGGCTGGCCTCGAGGCTGACTCCGGGGTGTTTCTGGTCGGGGAAGCTCCACACGCGCAGGTCGGGCTTTCGGCTGCTGGGCGACGAGCGGCGGATGGCGTCGATGACGCCGAGCACCGCATCGACGGCCGCGTTCAGCTTGTCCCCCGTGTCCCGCGCGCCGACCGCCCACTGCGAAGCCTCACCCAGCGCGCAGGCGGGCGCGGCCGACTGGACCGGCACGCGCACGTGCAGGTCGCCTGTGCGGGGCAGCGCCTCGACGAAGGCGATGTCCTCGTTGGAGAGATTGCCGCAGGCCGTGACGAGGAGGAGCGCTGCGGCTTTACAGGCCGAACGCATAGTCGACCCCCAAGGCGAACTCGGCGTAGCCGAGGGACTGGTCCTTGTCCACGTTGTAGAAGAGGTAGTTGGCGCGGGCGCGCGCGACGGCCGTCCACCGCGGGCTGAAGCGCCAGCCGAACGCGATCTCGGCGCCGGGCGTCATGGTGAAGAAGTTCTGCGAGGGCAGGTCGCCGCGCCCCGTGAAGCTGCGGAACAGGTAGAGGAACGCCAGGCGGGCGCCCACCGACGCGGAGAGCCTCTCCGTCAGCTCGAAGTCGCGCCACAGCGACACTCCGCCCGACAGCTCGCCGAAGCGCACCGGGATGTCGGGCACGCCGGACAGCCGCAGGGTGGAGGTGCCGCCGCCCACTGCCAGGTCGACGCCCCAGGCGAGCTGGTGGCCCAGGTCGTCGCGCGCCGATATTTCCGCGCCGGCGAGCACCGCCGG
>DATFUN010000526.1:0-4062 GCA_035260805.1 Myxococcales bacterium
CGCCGGGGCGGAGGCGCGGCGGAGACTGCCGAGGCGAACAGCAAGGCGAGGCCGGCGTTCGCTCGGCGAATGGTGACGAGGCGCATGCGAGGTCGTTTACACCCGAGCGGCTCGCTTGACACTGCCCTTCCGCTCGCCTACCTCCCGCAGACCATGGCAGATCTCAGCATCACCCTCCCCGACGGGTCGCAGAAGCAGGTGCCGGCGGGCACCACCGTCGGCGATTTCGTCAAGCAGCACATCGGGGCGGGGCTCGCCCGCGCCGCGCTCTTCGCCAAGCTCGACGACGAGGAGCTGGATCTGTCGCGCCCGCTCACGCGCGGCGGGAAGCTCACCGTCTTCACCAACAAGAGCCGGGAAGGGCTGGACCTCATCCGCCACGACGCGGCGCACATCATGGCCAGCGTGGTGCAGCGGCTGTTTCCCGGCACGCAGGTCACCATCGGCCCCAGCACCGAGGAGGGCTTCTATTACGACTTCTTCCGGGAGAAGCCCTTCACTCCGGAGGACCTGGAGCGCATCGAGAAGGAAGCCAACGAGGAGATCCGGAAGGACCTCCCGTTCGTGCGCAAGGAAGTGTCCAAGGAGGAGGCGCTCGCGCTGTTCGAGAAGCTGGGCGAGAAGTTCAAGGTCGAGATCGTCAACGACATCTTCGCCAAGGGGGCGAAGACCCTGACGCTCTACAGCCACGGCGACTGGGTGGACTTCTGCCTGGGTCCGCACGCTCCTTCCACCGGCAAGGTGGGCGTGATCAAGCTGCTCAACGTGGCGGGCGCGTACTGGCGCGGCGACCACCGCAATCCGCAGCTCCAGCGCATCTACGGGACCGCGTTCTTCGACAAGAAGGAGCTCGACGCCTGGCTCAAGCAGCAGGAGGAAGCGAAGAAGCGCGACCACCGCAAGCTGGGCAAGGAGCTCGACCTCTTCCACTTCCACCCATTCGCGCCCGGCGCCGCGTTCTGGACCCACAAGGGCACGCTGCTCTTCCACGCGCTCTCGAACGCGATGCGGGGCCTGTGCCTTCGGAACGGGTACCAGGAGGTGAAGACGCCGCTCATCTACAACAAGGGCCTGTGGGAGATCAGCGGGCACTGGGGGAAGTACCGCGAGAACATGTTCCTCATCGAGGACAGCGAGACGCACGAGCACGACTCCTCGCTCAAGCCGATGAACTGCCCCTCGCACTACCTCCTGTACTCGATGAAGAAGCACAGCTACCGCGAGCTGCCGCTGCGGCTCCACACGCAGGACATCCTCCACCGCAACGAAGCGACCGGCGTGCTGAGCGGACTCACCCGGGTGCGCCAGTTCCAGCAGGACGACGCGCACATCCTGCTGATGGACTCGCAGATCCCCGACGAGGTCGGCCGTCTGGTCGAGCTGATCGGCCGCGTGTACCGCGCGTTCGGTCTCGAGTACCGGGCCAAGTTCGGCACCCGGCCCGCGCAGCGCATCGGCAGCGACGAGCTGTGGGACCGCGCCGAGGCCGGGCTCCGCGCCGCGGTCGAGCGATCCGGCGTCTCCTGGATGGAGAACCCGGGCGATGGCGCCTTCTACGGGCCCAAGCTCGACTTCCACGTGAAGGACAGCATCGGACGGGAGTGGCAGCTCGGGACCATCCAGCTCGACTACAACGCGCCCGAGCGGTTCGACCTGAGCTACGTGGGCGAGGACAACAAGGAGCACCGCCCGGTCGTCATCCACCGGGCGATCTACGGCTCGTTCGAGCGGTTCATCGCCATCCTCATCGAGCACTACGCGGGGAACTTTCCGGTATGGCTCTCGCCCGTGCAGGCGCGCGTGATCACGGTCGCCGATCGGCACATGCCTTGGGCCCGCGAGGTGGCGCAGGCACTTCAGGCGCGCGGCCTGCGGGCGGAGCTGGACGAGTCGAGCGACAAGCTCGGCGCCAAGATCCGCGACGCGCAGCTGGCCAAGGTGCCGTACACCCTGGTGGTCGGCGACAAGGAGGTCGAGCAGAAGGCCGTCTCGCCCCGCCGCCACGGGGAGGGCAAAGACGCCGAAATGGGCACGCTGCCGCTTGCCGCCTTTGCCGAGCAACTGGCGAAGGAGGCAGCGGTTCCGTTTTGACCGTGCGCACAGGTGAGCGCGCGCCTACACGAACCCTTGACACAGCCCCGGGGCCGGCTACCCTAACCTCACCCGCGTTCTGGGGTGGGCCGGGGTGTTTCTGCCCTGAAATCAGCAGTCGATTCATCCGGTGCGCCGGAGCGTGCCGGTCATTTTCTCGAAGGAGTCCGCCATCCGCGACGCCCGCACGAACCGCCGTATCCGCGCCCGTGAGCTCCGTGTCATCGGTCCCGAAGGTGAGCAGCTAGGAGTGATCTCCCTCGAGACCGCTCTCGCCAAGGCCCAGGAGTTCGGCCTCGACCTGGTCGAGGTCTCGCCGATGGCGAAGCCGCCGGTCTGCAAGATCATGGACTACGGCAAGTTCAAGTACGAGACCAAGAAGAAGGCGAACGAGGCGAAGAAGAAGCAGACGATCGTCAAGCTCAAGGAAGTGAAGTTCCGGCCCAAGACCGAGGAGCACGACTACGCCTTCAAGACCAAGGCCATCCGCGAGTTCCTCGCCGAGGGCAACAAGGCGCGCGTGACGGTCATGTTCCGCGGCCGCGAGATCACCCATCGCGAGATCGGCCAAGCCATCCTGCGCCGTATCGAGACGGAGCTGAAGGACATCGCGGTCGTCGAGCAGACGGCTCGCCTCGAAGGCAGGCTGCTGTTCATGATCCTCGCCGCGAACCCGCGCTTCCTGCAGCAGCAGCGCCAGCAGCAGCAGGCGCCGGGCCAGCCGCGCGCGCAGCCGGCAGCGCCGCGCCCCGGAGCACCGCAGGCGCGACCCCCTTCGAGCGGCCCGCACCCGGCGACGACCCCCGGCAACGGTGCACCCCGGTCCGGCCCCCCGTCCGCTCCGCCGGGCGGCGCGGCCCAGCAGGCAGCCGGTGCGCCCAAGGCATGAAAGGCGGCGTGGAAGGGTTGATTTCGGAGGCGGCCTGAGGTACTAGGCCGCTTCCTTTTTCGAGGTGGGCAAAAGGCAATGCCGAAGTTGAAGACCAAGCGGAGCGCGGTGAAGCGGTTCCGCAGCACGGGAACGGGCAAGATCAAGGCGGCCAAGGCGTTCCGCCGCCACAACCTGTCCCTGAGCAAGAACCGCAAGCGCAAGCGGCACCTGCGCCACAGCGGAGTGCTGGCCCGCCGCGACGAGAAGCACCTCAAGAAGGCCCTGCCGTACGGGCTGCCGAAGTAGGAGAAGTCAGCACATGCGCGTCAAGAGAGGATTCAAGGCCCGCCGCCGCCGCAACCGCGTCCTGAAGCTCGCCAAGGGCTTCCGGGGCCGGCGCCACGGCACGTACAAGCGGGCGGTCGAGGCGGTCGAGCGGGCGATGATGCAGTCGGCGAAGGGCCGCCGGATGCGCCGCCGCGACTTCCGCTCGCTGTGGATCGCGCGCATCAACGCGGCTGCGCGGATGTCCGGCGTGTCGTATTCGAAACTCGTGGCCGGCCTGAAGAAGTCCGGCATCGTGCTCGACCGCAAGGTGCTGGCGGACATCGCGGTCGCCGATCCGAAGGCGTTTGCGGCCATCGCCAAGCGCGCCGCGGCGTAGGCCCTCCGCAGTTCGATTTTCGAGGCCGCGTCGGGCGAACCCGGCGCGGCTTTCGTCGTTTCTGGAGCCATGATGATCGACGAGTTGAACGCGTTGCTCGCGCAGGCCAAGGACGAGCTGTCGAGCGCGCGGGACGAGGCGCAGGTCGAGGCCGCGCGCATCAAGTTCCTGGGCAAGAAGGGCTCGCTGTCCGCCGTGCTGCGCGGGATGGGCAAGCTCGCGCCCGAGGAACGGCCGCGCGTCGGCGAGGTGGTCAACTCGGTCAAGGCGGGAATCGAGGAGCTGCTCGAGCGCGCCAAGGGCGCCGTCGCCGACCGCGCGCTCGAAGCCGACCTCCGGCGAGAGAAGCTCGACGTCACGCTCCCCGGCCGGCCGCAGAAGCTCGGCCACCGCCACCCGGTTTCGCTGGCGATGGACGACATCATCGAGATCTTCG
>DATFUN010000527.1:0-2525 GCA_035260805.1 Myxococcales bacterium
GCGGAGGGATGGACTGGACCAGCGCCTCGGGGTCGGGCGCGGAGAGGAGCAGATCGACCTTCTCCATGCCGCGCGCCGCGGAAAGGGCCTGCCGCGCCGCGCGCGGATCGAGGAGCGCCGAGCTGCCGTTCCCGGAACCCACTCCTACCTCCCGAAGCGCGGACGCGGCGCCCCGGAGGAGCACCGCGCCGGGACGGACTGACGAGGACCGCTCTTAAGCGGCCTTGACGACCTTGCCCGCCTTCAGGCACCGCGTGCAGACCCGGACGTGCACCCGCTGGCCGCCGACCACCGCGTGGACGCGCTGCAGGTTGGGCAGGGTGCGCTTCTTCGTCTTGTTGTTCGCGTGGCTCACCTGGTTGCCGGTGAGTGGACCCTTGCCGCACACGTCGCACTTGAAGGCCATCGTCCTCGTACCTCGCATCTCGAAAAGTCCCGGAAAGGAACGGGGCAACCTACCCGGGAATTCCGGGTTGTCAAGTCGCCGAGACTTGCTTTCGGCCGCTCAGCTCCAGCGCCTGCGCGGAGCAGGCGCGCGCCGCCAGGATGGACCCTTCCAGGCCGAAGCCGGGATACACCTCGCGCGAGGCGAACAGGACCCGATCGTGCGCGGCGGAGACCGGCCGCAGACCGATGGGCTCGGAGTGCAACCCCTCGTGTGGCTTCAGGATCCTCTGCCCGTGCAGGGGGTCCAGCTCGACCGATTCGTGCACGACGTGCCGCTCGAAGAACGGGAGCACCGGGTCGAGCGCCTTCCGCACCGACGAGAGCAGCGCCTGCGGGTCGGAGAAGCCGGCGTCCACCACCCGGCCGACGGTCAGCAGCCGCTCGCCCGCCACCTCGCCCCGGGAGCGTCGGGCGGGAACGGCGGAGATGACCAGCGGTCCGGCCGGATCTCCCAGCAGCAGCGCCGCCTCCTCCAGCGCCTGCGGGAGCCCCTCCGCGCGCACGATGAAATGCGCCAGCGCCTCCTTCCGCTCGACCGTGAGCTGCGCCTCGTCGGCGACGGCGCGCTCGGCGCGGCCGCCTCCCTCGCAGAGCTGCCGGATCGTCTCCGGCGGGCAGGCGAGCACGACCATGTTCACCTGCACCTCGGCCCCGGCCAGGTCGAACATGGCTGACTTCCGGGCGAGCCGCAGCCGCGAGCAGCTTTCGGTCGTGAGGTGCGCGCCGGCGGTCTCCGCCTTGGCCCGCAGCAGGTCGGCGAGCTGCGCCGCGCCGCCCCACAGCCTCAGCGGCGCGCGGAAGAGGGCCGCTGCCTCGCGGGCGGTGGCCTCCGGCGCGGTGTCGCCGACCAGCGAGGCGGCGAACGGCGCCAGCGCATGCAGGGCCTCTCCGACGATCCCTTGCGGCACTTCGGGCAGCGGGTTGGGGAGGACCTTGCGCAGCCGGCGCCTCTCGAAGAACCCGCGCGCGGGGAGCGGCGGGGGTTCGGACACCAGCGCGTCCCAGGGGCGCCCCAGGGTGTCGAGCGCTTCCAGCGCGGCTTCCGCCGCGGCGGCGTCCTCGCCCAGCTCACGGCGCAGCTCGGCCCGGCGGCGCAGCCCGTCGGCGGGCAGCGAGAGCCGCAGCTCTTCGCCGAGGAGCTGGAAGGCGCCGGTCGCGGTTCCCGCCGATTGCCGCTGCAGATCGGCGGCCAGGCCCAGCTCGTCCAGCGCGAAGATGCTGCCGGAGAGCTGCCGCAACGGCGGGATCATCGGGTGCGCGGCGGGGAGAAGCCACCCGTCGCTGTCGCGGGTCACCACGGCCTGGGAGAGCGGGGCCATCAGCACGCGCAAGCCCCGCTTGGCGAGCAGCGCCGCGGTCGCCGCCCCGCCCAGGTCGGGACCGATGACGGCGACGTCGTAGACGCGGCGCTGCAGCGGCTTGTCGGGCAGCGTAGGAATGCGGCGCGCGACGAAGGAGGGCGGGCGGGGAGGGGGCGGGACCGCGACCGGGGGCGGTCTGGATGTCGAGGGGGAAGGCGAGGTCGAGGAGGAAGGCGAGGTCGAGGAAGAGGTGGATGTCGAAGTCGAGGTGCCCTCGGCCGGCGTTTCACTCTTTCGGGTGGTATCGCTCACGGCTCGGCCACCGGGGGAGAGGAAATGGAGCGCGCAGCGTCGCCCTGCGGTCCCGAGATGCGTACCTGCCGCCCGTCGACGGCGACCCGGCCTTCCGCCACGAGCTGGATCGCGCGTGGGTAGATCCGATGCTCTTGCGCGAGGATGCGCGCGGCGAGCGACTCCTCCGTATCCCTGTCCAGCACCGGAACCGCCGCCTGGATGAGGATCGGCCCGCTGTCGGTCCCCTCGTCGACGAGGTGCACCGTGCAGCCCGAGACGCGCACGCCCGCCCGCAACGCCTGCCGCACGCCGTGCATGCCGGGAAAGGCGGGCAAGAGCGACGGGTGGATGTTCAGCACCCGCTGCGGGAAGGCCGACAGCAGCACGGGCGTGACGATGCGCATGAATCCGGCCAGGCACAAAAGCTCCACGCCGCGCGCGCGCAGCTCGGCCACCAGCCGGGCGTCGTAGTCCTCGCGCCGG
>DATFUN010000528.1:0-3475 GCA_035260805.1 Myxococcales bacterium
TTGGAACTGGGAGCGTGTCACCGGCCTCTCAAAGCCGCTTTGGGCGGCTCAGGCGTGGTGCGGGCCTGTTCCTTGGCCGCCGCTCCCTGCACCGACAGCGCGGTAGGCTGGGTCCCGACTGGCCGGTCGTGTCCGTGGCACGCAGCGGCCACGAGCGCGGCCGCGATCGCCATGGCGGCGCGCGTCACGCGCTCTCCGCGGCCTTCTCGTAGACGATGAGCGGCGCTTCCTTCTTGAGGATGGCGTCCTCGTTGATGACGATCTCGCGGATGTTCTTGTGCGAGGGGACCTCGTACATGATGTTCAGCATCGCGTTCTCGAGGATGGCGCGCAGCCCGCGCGCGCCGCTCTTGTGCGCGATGGCCTGGCGCGAGACCGCGCGCAAGGCGCCCTCGGTGAACTTGAGCTGCACCCCGTCCATCTCGAGCAGCTTGCGGTACTGCTTGGCGAGCGCGTTGCGCGGCTTGGTGAGGATCTCCATCAGCGCGCCCTCGTCCAGCTCCTCGAGGGTGGCGATCACCGGCAGGCGGCCGATGAACTCGGGGATCATCCCGAACTTCAAGAGGTCCTCGGGCTGCACGTCGCGCAAGAGCTGCGAGACGTTGCGCTCCCTCTTGCTCTGTACGTCGGAGCCGAAGCCCAGCGAGCGCCCTTCCTTGCGGGCCTCGACGATGTTCTCCAGCCCGCCGAAGGCGCCGCCGCAGATGAAGAGGATGTTCGAGGTGTCGACCTGCAGGAACTCCTGCTGCGGGTGCTTGCGCCCGCCCTTGGGCGGCACGTTGGCGATGGTGCCCTCGATGATCTTGAGCAGCGCCTGTTGGACGCCCTCGCCCGAGACGTCGCGGGTGATGGAGGGGTTCTCCGACTTGCGCGCGATCTTGTCGATCTCGTCGATGTAGACGATGCCCTTCTGCGCCCGCTCGATGTCGTGGTCCGCGGCCTGCAGCAGGTTGACGATGATGTTCTCGACGTCTTCGCCGACGTAACCGGCCTCGGTGAGGCAGGTGGCGTCGGAGATGGTGAACGGGACGTTGAGGATGCGCGCCAGCGTCTGCGCGAGCAGCGTCTTGCCGGAGCCGGTGGGCCCGAGGAGCAGGATGTTCGACTTCTGCAGCTCGACGTCGTCGAGCGCGACCTTGCTCTCGATGCGCTTGTAGTGGTTGTGCACCGCGACCGAGAGGATCTTCTTCGCCCGCTCCTGCCCGATCACGTACTCGTCGAGGATGTTCTTGATCTCGCTGGGCCGGGGGATGCGCAGCTTCTGGTCGCGCGCCTCCTCCTTGTCGATCTCCTCGGCGATGATGTCGTTGCACAGCCCGATGCACTCGTCGCAGATGTAGACGGTGGGCCCTGCAATCAGCTTCTTCACCTCCTTCTGCGACTTGCCGCAGAAGGAGCAGCAGAGCGTGTGGTTCTCGCGCTTATCCACCAAGTCTCCCTACACCCCGAGGTACCGTCCCGTTCGTACCGAATCTAACCCTACTTGGGCGCCGAAGCTGGCTTCTTGATCACCACTTCGTCGATCAAGCCGTATTCCTTCGCCTCACCCGCCCCCATGAAGTAGTCGCGGTCGGTGTCCTTCTCGATACGATCGAGCGGCTGGCCGGTGTGCTTCATGAGGATTTCATTCAGCTTTGCCTTGAGGCGCAAGATTTCTTTCGCGTGCAGCTCGATGTCGCTCGCCTGGCCCCCGAACCCGCCGCTCGGCTGGTGGATCATGATGCGTGAGTGGGGCAGGGACAGCCGCCGGCCCTTGGCGCCCGCCGAGAGCAGCAGCGCGCCCATCGAGGCTGCCTGTCCCATGCAGATGGTGGAGACGGGCGGTTTCACGTACTGCATCGTGTCATAGATGGCCAGACCTGCGGTCACCGAGCCGCCCGGACTGTTGATGTAGAGGTTGATCTCCTTGTCCGGATCTTCGCTCTCGAGGAACAGCATCTGCGCGATCACCACGTTCGCCACGTCGTCGTCGACGGGCGTGCCGAGGAACACGATGCGGTCCTTGAGCAGTCGCGAGTAGATGTCATACGAACGCTCGCCGCGGTGTGTCTGCTCGACCACGAACGGCATCGGGATGTAGGGCATCGAACGGTCTCCTCAAAGTCGAGCTTACGTCAAGTTGGCCTTCGCCAGCAGGAAGGCAAGCGCCTTGTCCTGCCGCAGGCGCCCCTTCAGGCTCTCGACGGAGTCCTGCTTGCGGAACGCCTGCCTCAGCTTCTCGACGGGCTGGTCCAACTCGCCCGCCAGCTTCGCATAGTGCTTCTCGAGGTCCTCCTCGGTCGCCTCGATCCCTTCTTTGTCGGCGATCGCCTCGAGCAGCAGATAACCTTTCACTTCCAGCGCCGCACGCGCGCGCAGATCGTCGCGCAGCCGGTCGACGTTGAGCCCTAGCTGACGCACGTCGAGGCCGCGGCGGTGGAAGCCCTCCAGCATGCCCTGCAGCATGGCGTCGACGTTGCGCTCGACCAGCGCAGGCGGCGCCTCGATGGGGTTCTTCTCCACCAGCGAGCCGAGCAGCGCCTCTCGCTGCGCGCCCTCCTTGCGCTCCTTCTCCTGGGCGGCCATCTCCTCGCGGATCTTCTGGCGCAGCTCGGCGAGCGTCTTGGCCTCGCCGCCCAGGTCCTGCGCGAACTGATCGTCCAGCGCGGGCACTTCGCGCTTCTTGAGGCCCTTCACCAGGACCCGGAAGCGCGCTTCCTTCCCGCGCAGGTCCGCCACCGTGTAGTCCTGGGGAAAGCCCACCGCCACCTCGCGCGTCTCGCCCACCCGCGCGCCCACCAGGTGTTCCGCCTTGTTCTCCAGGAGCGACCCCGGGATGACCTCCAGCAGCACGTTGTCGCGCTTCGCCCCGCGCAGCGCAGCTCCGTCGAGGAACCCCTCGTACTCGGCGACGGCGTAGTCCCCCAGCTCGACCACTTCGCGGCCCTCTACGGGCACGAACATCGACTGATCGCGCCGCATCTCCTCGAGCCGCGCATCGACGGCCTGGTCGGTGACGTTCACTTCCACCTTCGGCGCGGAGAGCCCCTCGTAGTCCTTGGGCTCCACCCGGGGGCGCACCTCGACGGTGGCGACGTACTTGAACGGCTCGCCGGCCTTGACGTCGCCGTTCTCCACCCGGGGCGGCGCCACCGGAGTGAGCTTGTGCTCCTCGAGCGCCTCGTGGATGGAGCCGGCGACCAGCTTCTGTGCCACGTCCTTCTTCACGTCGTCGCCGAAGTAGCGCTCGACCAGCCGCCGCGGGACGTGCCCGGCGCGGTAGCCCTTGAGCTTCACCGTGCGCGAGAGGCCGGTGTAGGCGCGGTCGAGCGCGTCCTTCACCCGGTCGGGCCCCAGCTCGACCGAAACCTTCTTCACGACCGGCGACAGATCTTCGATTCGCGACTGAGTCAAGACACGCTCCTGCCTGACGCGCATCCTATCGCGCGGCACCGACGGCAACCTGCAAGTGCGAGAGGCGGGACTCGAACCCGCA
>DATFUN010000529.1:0-7517 GCA_035260805.1 Myxococcales bacterium
CTTGAGGGTCAGGTCGAACGATTCCTTGCCGACCCGCGCCTGGAAGTAGTTGTAGAGCACCACCGCCTCCACCGCGACCGCGATGCCGCCCGCGGTGGTGATCAGCGCCTCGGAAATGCCGCTCGCCACCACGGCGAAGCCGCCGGTGCCCGCCGCGGCCATGCTGCGGAAGGAGTGGAGGATTCCCCAGACCGTGCCGAAGAGCCCCACGAAGGGCATGGTCGCGCCCAGGGTGCCGAGGATCCAGAGCGGCGCCCGCAGCGCCTGCACCACCTCGCGCCGCGCGCGGTCGACCGCGTCGGGGATGCGCTCGGGGCGCGTCGCGCGATCGAGCGCCGCCCGGTAGAGCGCCGCGGTGGGGATGTGCGCGCGGTTGCATTCGTGCAGGGCCTGCTGCGCGTCCCCTCGCAGGAGCGCGCGGATGACGATCTCGTGCAGTCCCTGGGCGCGGCTCGCGAACCCGCGCAGGAACAGGAAGCGCTCGATACCGATCACCACGGCTGCAACCGAGCCGAGCACGATGATGATCATCGTGATTCCGCCGGTTTGCAGCAGCTCCTTCAGCTCGACGAAGCTCATATGGGTTCAAATAACACGCTTGAGGCGGCTTCTCGTCCCGATGAGCCGTTCGTCGCCCTTTTCCGGTACCCTGCGGCGGATGGGTACTTGGAGCGACCTGGCCCTGGAATGCGCGCGGGCGGCCCGCGCCGCCCTGCAACTCGATCCGGCGGTGTCGCCGGTGGCGGTGGTGCTGGGGTCCGGCCTGGGTGCATTCGGCGAACAGCTGTCGAGCGCTCGCTCGGTATCCTTTGCCGACCTGCCGGGACTCCCACGGGCCACGGTCCTGGGCCACAAGGGACGGCTCGTGCTCGGCGAGCTGGAGGGTATCCCCGTGCTCGCCCAGCAAGGGCGGCTGCACGGCTACGAAGGGCACGACGCGGCCACCGTCGCCTTCCCCGCGCGGGTGCTCGGCGTCCTGGGCGCGCGCGCCCTGGTCCTGACCAACGCGGCGGGGGGCGTGAACCTGCAGCTCAAGCCCGGCGACCTGATGCGGATCACGGATCACATCAACCTGACCGCGCGCAATCCGCTCGTCGGACCCAACGAGGAGCGGCTGGGACCCCGCTTCCCGGACCTGTCCCGCGTGTACACGCCGGTGTTGGCGGAGGCGCTGGAGGAGGCTGCGCGCGAGACGGGGATCCCGCTGCGCCGGGGCGTCTACGCGCAGTTCCTGGGGCCGAGCTACGAGACGCCCGCCGAGGTGCGGATGGCCCGCATCCTCGGCGCGGACGCGGTGGGGATGAGCACGGTGCCCGAGGCCATCGCGGCGGCGCACCAGAGCGTCCCGTGCTGCGGAATCTCGTGCATCACCAATCACGCCTCGGGGATCGCCGACAAGCCCCTCACGCACCAGGAAGTGGTCGCGGTGGCGCAACAAGTGGAGGGAACCTTCCTGAGGCTGCTGCGGGCATTCTTGCCGCGCGCCGCTGCCGCGGTGCCACCCCGCAAGGCGCTCGCATAGGAGGTCGAAGGATGCCCCCCGCAAAGCCCGTCCTGGCTCGCCTGCTGCGCGCCGCCGCGGACGTGCGCCGGAATGCCTACGCTCCGTACTCGGGTTTCCTGGTCGGCGCAGCGGTGCTGGCCGGGGGGCGCATCTACGCGGCGTGCAACGTGGAGAACAGCTCGTTCCCGCTGGGCGTCTGCGCGGAGCGGAACGCGGTGGCGATGGCGGTCGCCGCGGGCGAGAAGCGCGTCGACGCCCTCGCCGTGGTGGGTGGGGGCGCGCGTCCGGCGGCGCCCTGCGGCGGGTGCCGCCAGGTGCTGGCCGAGTTCGCCCCGGCCGAGGCGCCGGTGATCTATGCCACTCCCACGGGAGTGCCGGTCGCCGCGACCGTCGGCGCGCTGCTGCCGTCCGCCTTCGGCCCCGCCGACCTCAAGGCGGCGGAGCGGGGATCCAGGCGCAGTTCGGCGGCTCCTTCGCCTGGCAAGCGTCGAAGTGCAGCTCGCGCCCGCGGGTCTCGAACCACCGGCCGATGAGGTTCGCCAGGAACTGGTCCATGTCGAACGGCTTGCCGGGCTGCGGGTTCCTGAACCCGTGCTGCCCGGCGCGGCTCAGGTACGGCAAGAGCAGCGCAGAGGTGGCCTGCGATCCGTCTCCCAACGTCACCGGACGCGTGAGCTGGCCGCGCAGGGGAGGGGTCAGGCGCGGAGCGTTGAGCCCGTCGTTGACGCCGTTCGCGGGATCGAATCCGTAGGACGTCGGATCGACGAGGACGTCGCCGGAGCAGTCGGTGGGCGCGGCGCACGAGAGGTTCAGCGGCAATGCCGCAAGCGGCCCGGAAGTGGAGTCGGCGAGACGCCTCAGGTTCGCGATGCCCTCCACCACGCTCGCCCGGACGAGCGCCTGGTCCACCGGGACGTCGTAGCCGACCGCGGGTTGTTTCATCTCGACGAGGCCGGCCGCCCGGGCCATCGCGATGGCCGTGCTGACCGGTACCGCCGTATCGCCGACCGTTCCCACCACCAGCGCGGGCACCGGCACCCCGTTGCGGACGGGCAGGAGGTCCGCGGGTTTCAGGACGCCCCAGTGGGCCGCATGATTGATGGGGTCGCCCGGCTCGAGGATCGCCTGCGAAAGCGTGGCGAGTCGCCGGAAGTCCGGCGTGTTCCGCTCGAAGCCCCAGCCTGTCGCCAGCGCGGTGAGCGGGTCGCCGACCCGGTACGAGACCCCGAAGAAGGTGATCGGGAATCGGAACGCGTCGATGTTCTGCGGTTCCTTGCCGGTGCTGCGCAGCACGGAGACCTGGAGCCGGTTGCCGGGCTGCACCACCGTCGCCGTCACCAGGTCCGGCCCGTTCCCCTGGGTCACACGTTGCACGGAGAGGACCGGAGCGTCGGCCGTCACCGCCACGCGCATCTTCCCGTTCGCGTCGGCGGTCGCGGTGGCGCAGGCGTGGTCCTGCTGGCAGGTCGCGGAGGTGTGGTCGAGGTTGGTCACGGTCACGCGGTCGCCCGCCGCCAGCGTGAGCGGCGCGATGGGCAGTTCGCGCTCGCGATCCGCGTCCTGCACCACCAGCACCAGCGTGGGACTGGTCTGCGCCTGTCCGGGAGCGCACCGCTGCGCGGCGAAATCGAAATCGCAGTTGGCGAAGAGCGGCCCCAAGGTACCCAGGATCACCGAATCGATCACCGGCGCGAGCTGCGATCGGAGCGCCACGTCGGCGAGCCCGCCTCCGCCGCTCACCGGCACTGCCGCCTTGACCGCCGGCTCCACCGCGGGAAGCACGCCAGCGAGGATTCCTCCCAGCGAGACGCCGAACGCGAACAGGTCGCTTCCCGGGTTGGCGTCTCCCGCACGGAAGAAGAAGCCACCCGACGGGTTCGGCACGTCGACGGGCCACACCAGCGGTCCCGCCACGTCGGGCCGGCCGTCTCCGTTGAAGTCCCCCGCCACCGGGAAACTGACGGCGCCGGACGGCCGCACCACCTGGCTCATCTGGTTGGTTCCGTCGAACGTCCTCAGGATGCGCACCAGCATCATCCAGTCCACCACCGACTGGCGCACGGCATCCCGGGTGTGGAACGCGTCGGCGCTGAAGAAATCTCCGCCCGGATCGCGGACCCCGTCGTTGTCCAGATCGCGCGCCCGCGTGTTGAGCAGAGCGGTGGCGAAGCCCTGCAGCCCGTGGCTGGCGAGCGCCTGCGCGACGGGCGAGAACGCAATCGGATCGACGCCGTGCCCGTAGGCGTCGATGGAGATGGTCGCCAGGCCGTACTTCGCGAACGTGCCGGCGAACGCGAGCAGGTCGGCCGAGCGGCTCCCCGTGTAGCCATGCCCGGCGAGGACGGTGGGGAAGGGCGGAACATGCCCTGCGTTCACCTTGGGCACCGCGAGCAGGAAGGTGACGACCTCCGGCTGCGTGTGCGCCTGCCCCGCGCGGAGGTCGATCTGGAACGTCCCGTCCTGCGCAGCGCCGGAAGGGACCGCGATGAAGCTCGGCGAGACGAAGCTCGCCGAGACGAAGTAATCGAGGTAGCGGTAGGTCTCGAGCAGCGCGCTCAACGTCGCCGCGTCCGGGTTTCCGACGAGGGGCGCGAGCGCCGGATCGGAGAGGGCCTGCGCCAGCTCGCTGGCGGGCAGGATGTACGCCTGCTGGCTGGTGGCCGGGAAACGATCGCGCTCCGGAAAGATGGTGATCAGCGTGCCTCCCTTGCCGGTTGGCGTGAGGGGCGGCGAGGCTGCCGGATATTGAGAACCGATCACGCTCAGCGGTCCGGCCAGGCGCAGCCCGCGCTGGATCGCCTCCAGGTCCCGCGTGGTGCTCTGGGTGGTGAAGGCCCACGCGTAGGCGATGTCCTGCAATCGAACGCCCGCAGGCAGGTGGCCGAGCAGCGGGGCCAGCTCGCCGCTCTGGGAGGGATGGTTGATGCCGGAGCCGGGCGGGACCACGGCGCGTCCCTGCGTGTCCCGGACCCGGTCGGTGAGGATCACCGCGTACCGCTTCTCCTGCGCGAGCGGCAGCACCGGGCGCGCGATCAACGTCCGCGTCGAACGCTCGTAGAAGGAAAGCAGCTGGTCCGCCTGCCGCCGCGGATCCGGGTCGTCGCAGGCGGGTCCGGGAGGAACGAGCACGTTCGCGCCGGGGCCGCATCCGGGAAAGAGCAGGTTGCGGGTCTGCGCGAAGGGGTCGTTGGGAAAATAGCGTCCCGGGTCCGCCAGCACGTACGGAAAGTGGCCCGCGCCGAAGTCCAGCGGCCAGACGCTGCCGTCGTCGATCTGCACCAGGTACACGCCGTCGTTCGCCGGGTCGGCGTCGTTCTGGCGCGCGAACAGGTCGACCACGTCCAGGTCCGCGTCGAACGACACCGTGATGGGCGCGAAGGTGCCGAACCCGTCCAGCTGGTCGAGCAGCGCGCGCGTGCGCTGCTCGAGCTGCGACGGCGCCGCCAGGCTCGAGTTCAGCCGCAGCCCCGTGGGGCTTCCCGGGTCGGGCCGGGCCGCCAGATCGTTGGGGAAGGGCATCTCGGGCAGCGGCTTCCGCGTCAGGTCGAGCACGATGCGCGGCCCGCCGGTCTGGGTGGCGGGAGCGAGCCCTTCGATGGGCTGCGCGGAGCGGCAGCCGGCGAGAGCGCACAAGCAGAGGAGGAGCATTCGCCGCGTCATCAGCCCTCGTTCCACGATGGAGAAGCTCCGCTCCTCAGAACACCAGCGTGGCACGGAACCCGACCACGTTCACCGGGGCCATGCGCGAACCGTCCGCCAACCGGAATGCGTTGCCGGGGAACAGCCGCCCTGCCTGGGCGCCCAGCTCGTACCCGGCGCCGCCGCCCAGCCGCGCGCGCCAGGAGACGGCGCCGTCGATCTCCGTCCCGTAGTTCTTGCCCGGCTCGGCGCCGAACGGATTCAGGGGCGTTCCTGCGACGAGCGTGCTGAAAGGGTCGACGTACGGCTCGGCCGCGCGGGCGAGCAGCACGCTGCCCACCAGCCGCAGCCGTCCCGCGAACAGGGACGGCCGCCAGCGCAGCGTGGGCTTCAGGTACAGGGCGTTCACCACCGCCCCCTCGCTGGGAAGGAGATCGACGCCGGGGGGCGGGCGCGCGCTCATCCTTGGATCCGCCAGCCTCCGCGCCGCGTTCTGCGTCTGGAACTGCAGCAGTTCGTCGAACAGCACCAGCCCCACCTTGAAGTCGCGGCTGAACTGGAACGCTGTGTCGGTGTCGTCGAACGGGTTCGAATCTCCGCTTGCGTAGCCGGCCTCCAGCTCCGCTTCCCAGGTGCCGCGGGAGAGCAGCGCCCGCGCCGCCGCCCCTTGCTGCGCGATCTGGGTGCGGAAGAGCGCGCTCAGGTTGGGCGAATGCGTGGTGTTGCCGTAGCGCTCCGCGGCCTCGGCTTCCAGCGAGAGCGTCCCACCTAGCCACTCCAGCGGAAACAGCACGCGCGCGTGGAGGTCGAAGAGCCAGGTGTGGAGCGAGCCGCCGCCGGCGGCGTACTGCTGCCAGCGGCGCGCGACGTAGATGCCGGCCCGCGTGTCGGGCGAGGGATCCCACACCAGCGCCGCCACCACCTCGGACGCCACGTCCCCCCAGTGCAACCCGGCGCTCTCGTTGAACAGCCCGCTCGGGTTGGAGGTGATGAGGTTCGCGTAGCGATCGCGGTAGACGACGTCGGCGGCCAGCGCCAGCGCCACGTGCTGCGCGATCTCGCTGCGCGGGCCGAGGAACCCGAACGGCCGGGTGGCGAACAGCACCCGCTCGACGATGTCGCCGAAGCGGATGTCGCCGAAGTCGGCCCCTTCCACCTGGTTGCCTCCGTTGATGAACATCCCCATGCCCCAGTCGTTGGGCATCTGGCCGAATTCGAAGACGCCGAAGGGGAGGCGGAACTTCACGAACAGGTGCCGGAAGTCGAAACCGCTGGCGTGTATGCCGTCGCGGACGGAGCGCCCCTGCCAGCCGAGGTCCTGGAACCTGGGCGCGAGGTCCCCGGCGACGAGGCCGCTGACCACGTCGAACGAGGCCTGCACCTCGATCTGGTCCTGCTCGATGAGCTTCGGCGTCAGGCGCAGGCGGTGCTCCATCCACCGCTCCTGGCCGAGGCGCGTGCCCGAGCCGTCGAGCAGGTAGTTGGACTCGCCGTTGAAGCGGATCCGGTAGTACCCATCGACGCGGATGTCCGCCGCCGCGGCCGGCAGCGCGCCCAGCAAGAAGACCAGCCGCAGCAGGTGCTTCACCAAGGCCTCCGATTGACACTTCGGACGCCCTCCCATATCAGGCGCGCCGATGCGCATCCACAGCGGGATCGCCGCTTCCGCACACCGGTTGACGCGCGGGGCGATCGCGATCGGGAACTTCGACGGCGTGCACCTGGGCCATCGCGGGCTGTTCGACGCGGCCAGGGCCTCGGCGCGCGCGCTGGGTGGCCCGGTGGGCGCGCTCACCTTCGAGCCGCACCCCGCGCGGCTGCTCGCGCCCCAGTACGCTCCGCCGCTCATCAACTCGCCGGGGCGGAAGCTCGAGCTGCTCGCCGGCGCTGGAGTCGAGGAGCTGGTCGTCCAGCCGTTCGACCGGGCCTTCGCGGCCACCGAACCGGATCGCTTCGTCGAGCTGCTCGCCGGCACCGGTGCCGCCGAGGTGGTGGTCGGCCACGACTTCACCTACGGGCGGGAGCGCGGCGGCACGGTGGAGACGCTCCGGGAGGGCCTTCTGCAGCGCGGCGCGCGGCTGCAGGTGGTTCCGCCGATCACGGTGAACGGGCTGGTCGTTTCCTCCACCAAGATCCGGGAGTTCACCCTCGAGGGCCGGGTGGAGGCGGCGGCCCAGCTTCTCGGCCGACCCTTCGACCTGGAAGGCGACGTGGTGCGCGGCGCGGGGCGCGGGCGGAAGCTGGGCTGGCCGACCGCGAACATCCGCACCGACGCCGAGCTGCTGCCGGCGGTCGGCGTGTACGCGGTGCGCGCGCGGCTGATCGAATCCGCGGCGCAGACCTCGTCCTCGACGTACGTTCCGCCCGTCCTCGG
>DATFUN010000530.1:0-9346 GCA_035260805.1 Myxococcales bacterium
GCGTAGAGGGAGCCGTCCCCACAGCGGAGCAGATAGACGTACCAAGGCACGGAGCTGTTGTACCGGAAAAAGCGGGCGGGTCGCGTTTTCGAGCTTCGAGATTCGAGGTTCGAGATTCGACTGCGAGGCTCGAGTTTCGACGTCGAGTTTCGACGTCGAGGTTCGGGTGGCCGGGAGGGCGGAAGTAAGGCATCCTTCCGATCGCGATGTCCGCTCCGAAGCGCCCGGCGAGCCCGTCCGACCCGGCCAATTCCACCCTGATCACCGGGACCGGAAGAGAGGAAGGGGAGGGAGAAGCAGGGGCTGAAACCGTCGAGGTGGATTTGGACGACGCCTCGAACGACGGCGCGACCGCGTTCCTGCGGGCGCCGCTTTCGCCGCGAAAAGGGCTGCAGGTCTCGCTGCCGGACGAGGAGCCTGCCGCGGCGCCTCCTCCGAAACGGGCCGCACCTCCGCCCGCGCCGGAAAAGAAAGGCCGCCGCGGCGCCTGGTGGGACGAAAAGGAGGCCCCCATCTCCGACGAGCCCGAAGCTGCGGAGCTCGGGGCACCGCCGCAGCCGCCTCCAAAGCCCGCTCCGCCCGAGGACGACTCTCCCGGTGCGACCGCGTTCTTACGGGTGCCCCGGCCCGCGAAACCGCCGCCGCCCGCCGAACCAGCCGAGCCGGAGGTGGAGCCGTATCGCCCGGTGCCGGCCGACGACTACGCGGGCCATGTCCCGGCCGGGCCACCGCGCTGGAAGGTCTGGTTGCGCCGCGCCGCCTGGACCTGCGGCGCGCTCGCCGCCGTCGGGGTGCTGGGCCTCGCCGGCGGCTACCTCTACCTCGCGCGCGAGGTGCCCACCTTCGACAGCGTGAACGACTACCACCCGATGGTGTCCACCAAGGTGGTGGCGCAGGACGGCACGGTGGTCGGGCAGTTCTACCGGGAGCGCCGCACGGTCGTGTCGATGGACAAGATCCCGCGCGTGCTGGTGCAGGCGGTGATCTCGGCCGAGGACAAGGACTTCTACAAGCATCCGGGGTTCAACCCGTTCTCGCTGGTCCGCGCGGCGATCGTCGACGCGCTCAGCGGGCAGAAGCGCCTGGGCGCCTCGACCATCACCCAGCAGGTAGTGAAGAACTTCTTCCTCGGCAGCGAGAAGCGCTGGCGCAGGAAGCTGAAGGAGATCCTGCTCTCCATGCGCCTGGAGAGCAATCTCTCCAAGGACGACATCCTCTTCCTCTACCTGAACCAGATCAATTTCGGCCGGGCGCATTACGGAGTCGAGGAGGCGTCGCTCTACTACTTCAACAAGCACGTCTGGGACATCGACCTGGGCGAGGCGGCGATCCTCGCCGGGCTTCCGCAGAACCCGGCGCGCATCAACCCGCGGCGGCACCCCGACCGCGCCAAGCGGCGGCAGTCGTACGTGCTCGATCGGATGCTCGCGAACCACTACATCTCGCGGGCCGATCACGACGCCGAGGTGGAAAACCCGATCGCTCTGCCGGCCATCGCTACCGACCCTCCGGGTGGGTGGTACCTGGAAGAGGTCCGCCGGCAGTTGGTCGCGCAGTACGGCGACGTGGCGGTCGAGACCAGTGGGATGACCGTGGAAGTGGCCATGGACCCGCGGCTGCAGGCCGCCGCCGAGCAGGCCGTGCGCGAAGGGTTGCGCGCGGTCGACAAGCGGCAAGGCTGGCGTGGCGCGCCGATCAAGCTCGACGCCTCGCGCCTGGACGACTTCCGCGCCGCGCTGGCCCGGCATTACGGACAGATCGCGCCCGATCTCCAGGCGGTCCAGGTATTCGATCTGGAGGGGGTGCCGGAGAAGGAAGCGCTCCGGCCCGACTCGCTTGCGCGCGCCGCTCGCACCCGGCCGCTGGAGCAGAACTCGGTCTACGCCGGCTTCGTGGTGGCGGTCAGCGCGCGAGAAGCACGGGTCGAGTTGGCCCCTTCCGCCCAGGGCACGGTCCCCTTCTCCACCATGTCCTGGGCCCGCGAGTTCCGACCCGAGCACGCGACGCCGCCGCCCCGCAGCGCCTCCGACGTGCTCGCCGTGGGCGACGTGGTGCCGGTGCGCGTGCTGCGGTTCTCGGCCACGCGCGACGCGCCCGACCGGCTGCGGGTGACCCGCCTGGACCTTTCGCTCGAGCAGACGCCCGCGGTGCAGGGCGCGTTCATCGGCATGGATCTGCGCAACCGCCAGGTCCTGGCGCTGGTGGGCGGCTACGACGAGGCGCTCAGCTCGTTCAACCGCGCCACCCAGGCGCGGCGGCAACCGGGCTCGGGGTTCAAGCCCTTCCTGTACGCCGCCGCGCTGGAGAGCGGGAAGTACACTCCGGTCACCAAGGTGGACGATTCGCCGGAGGTGATCGTCGACCCCTGGACCGGCAAGCCCTGGAAGCCGCAGAACTTCGAGAAGGACGAGTTCGCCGGCCCGCTCACCTTGCGCAAGGCGCTGGCCGAGTCGAAGAACACGGTGGCGGTCAAGCTGCTGCTCAGCGTTGGACTCGACAAGGTGCGGTCGGAGGCGATGGCCGCCGGCCTGTCCAGCGAGATCCCGCAGAGCTACACGGCTGCGCTGGGCACGGGGGAAGTGGGCGTCCTCGAGCTGGTGAACGCGTACGCGACCATCGGCTCGCAGGGACACCGCTCGGCACCCATCCTGGTGCGGCGGATCGTGTCCCGCGACGGCGCCACGCTGCAGGCCGCCCAGGCGGACCCGCAGCAGAGCATGCGCGCGGACGTCGCGTATCTCACCGCCGACCTGATGCGGTCGGTAATCGACGACCCGGAGGGCACCGCGCATTCGCTGAGCGCGCTGGGCCGGCCGATCGCGGGCAAGACTGGCACCGCCAACGAGCATCGCGACGGGTGGTTCATCGGGTTCACGCCGTCGATCATCGCCGGAGCCTGGGTGGGGTTCGACGACCACCGCATGATGGGCAGTTACGAGACCGGCGGCCACTGCGCCGGCCCCATCTGGCTGTCCTGGATGCGCGCGGCGACCTCGGGGACCGAGGTCGAAGAGTGGCCGCAGCCCGCGCCGGGCGTGAGCTGTCTCAAGGTGAACCGCAGCTCCGGCGCGCTCGCCGGAGACAACGATCCGTTCGCCATCCGCGAATGCTTCCTGGCCGGCACCGAGCCGACCCAGCAGCAGTTGGACGCGCCGGCGCCGACGCCCGACGACTTCTACCAGGAGCCCCGGTAGTCGCCGCCGTATTCGGCAGCGCTACGCTTTTCATGGCGCGGCTCTTACCGCAGCGCGCTGGCCTTGATCGCGGCGCGGCCGTCCTTCTTGTAGACGGTGAACCGGACCGTCCGGGCGGTGCCCTTGGCAAGCAGCTGCTCGCGGTTCTGGCGCAGCTTGGCGGCGAACTTCTCGTACGAGAGCGACGCCGACTCGCCCGTCTCCGTGCGCAGGGCCATGAACTTGTCGAAGGTCTCGCGGAAATGCGCTTCGTCGGGATCGTCGCCCTCGGAGGCGGGCAGCGTGAAATCGGTGAGGGTCACGTCCTTCTGCGCTGCCGCGGCAGGCTTGGTCGCGGAGGCCGGCTTTGCCGGGGCGGACGGCTTCGGAGTGGGGATCGGCTCCGATCCGGACGGGGGCCACGGCTCCGCGGTCCCCGGATCGGCCGGCCCCCATCCGCCGGGAGCAGGCGCGCCGCCGGCCGCGCTTTCCGACCAGCCCGAGCCGAGGGCTGCGGGACCTTCCCCTGCCCCCTCCCGATCTTGCCCGGCCGGAGCCTTCGCGGCGGACGGGTCGCGCAAAAGCTCCAGCTCGCCCGCCGATTCGGACTCCCCGGCGCCGCCGCGCGCGGGCGGCCCGAACGGGTCTCCGCTCCACATCGGATCGGCTCCCGCGGAGGCAGGCAGGTCTCCGAATTGCGGTTCGTCATTGGCGGAGAGCGCCGGCAGCTCCGGATCGAGCGGCTCGTGCCCTCCTTTCCCGGCCCGCACGGGCCCGGAGACCGGCTGGTCGCTCCACGGCGCATCCGCAGGCGCCCCGGCAGCCGGAAGCTCGATCGCGGCGACGGGCGGGGCGGACCGCCGGACCGGGGCTGGGGCTTCGTCCTTCCTCTCCCGAGACGGCGCGGGCGCCGGCGATGCTCGTACCGCGGTGTGGGCGCGCGGAGCGCGCCCGGCGAAGAGGGCCCAGACGAACGACACCAGGATGAAGAGGGCCCATCCGGCCGCGTAGAACGCCTGGTATCGGGCGAGCCAGGTCAGCTGCGGCTCCGCAGGAACCGAGACCGCGGCCTGCACGCCCTGCGAGAGCGGCGCGAGCGTTGCGCGGGTCGCGGCGCGCGGAGCGCCGAGCGGGAGGTACTCCGAGAGGCGCGTGCCCACCGCGGGCAAGGCAATCCGCAGCGCTCCGAAGCCCTTGCCCGCCGGCGCTTTCGCCCATCCGGCCAGCGCCGCGCGGTGGTCCGCCGGCAGCGAGCTCGCCACCACGGCGCCTTGCTGCAGGAAGGACACGTCGGCGTCGGCAAGGCTGCGCAGTTGCGCAGCGAACCGGTCGTCGATGGCGGTGCCCGTCAGCACCACCGCGGCGTTCCCGGGAATGCGCGCCGCCGCGGCCCGGTACAGCTTGCCTTCGAAGGTGACGAACTGGGGGGAAACCCCGCCCTCCAGCGCGATGCGGATCAGCGGCAGCCGGCCCGGGTCCTCGCCCAGCGAGGCCGCTTTGCCGCGGCGCGAGACCGCCGCCGACTGCGCCGTGGCGACCACCAGCAGATCGGGCTCGGGCTGCAGCGCGGCCGCCGCGGCGCGGAGGGCACGCTCGTCGGGCCGGGCCGGCTGCTGCGCGGCCTCCGGCCTGGTCGCCTCGATCAGCTCCGGGTAGAAGGCGGCGATGCGCGGCGAGCTGCGCAGGTCGGTGAGCTCGATCTGCGTGCGCACGGCGCCGGAGGCGACGGTCAGGCGCGACGCCAGCGCGTCCTCCGAGGTCTGCGCGAACCGCGACGAGACCAGCGCCAGGTTCGCCGCCAGGACTGCGGCGACCAGCAGATCGAACAACCAGAACCGGGAGCGCATGCGCGGTGTGCTACCGCGCCCCGGGCGACGGGTCAAAGGAACTGGTCCGGTCCTGTCAGTCCTCCTCGTCCGGCGGACCCTCTTTCATGACCTCGCGCAGGACGCACGCCGCGTAGCTGCCCCGCGGAAGCGCGAATTCCAGGATCAGCCCGTCCGGCCCTTCCGGCGCGACGCGCAGGTCTTCGACCGGCACGCGATACGGGCGGCGGGTCCCCTCCATCTCGCCGCCTCCCACGGCGAAGGACCGCGGATCGATTCCCGCCTCGGCCAACACCGCGTCCTCGCGGGCGAGCGCGTCCGCGCGCGCTGCGAAGGCGGAATGCCCGGGCAGCGGCCCGGTGGGATCCACTTCTCCCGACCGCACGCGGGCCGTGTCCGCGGCGGCGTCCTCGCAGACGAACAGCCCGCCGGTTTCCCGCTTGCGCAGCACGTCTCCGGGGAGCGCCTGCTCGAAGAGCCCGTCGCGCAGCCGCGCCGACAGGCACCGGTTGAACAGCTCCGCCTGCAGCGCGGAGAGCGCCAGCCGGCGCAGGAACCGATCCCGCGGCGCCGCCTCGCGCCGCAGGGTCGCGGCGCCGAGCGCGGCGTTGTCGCCGCGCTGCCCGAACCTCTGCGCGCCGTACAGGTTGGGCGCGCCGCGCGAGTTGAGCTCCGCGCAGATCCGTCCAGCCCGTTCGAGCGCGCCCGGACGGGTCCCGCGCACGACGATGCGGAAGCGGTTCCCGCGCAGATGCCCGGTCCGCAGCTTGTTCCCGTGCAGAGCGGCCGAGAGGACGCGCCAGCCATTGCCCGAGGCCAGAGCGCCCCGCTGCGCGAACTCGGGGCGGCGCGGCGGCACGGGCACGCTGAAGCGCTGGACGGTCACCGCGCGTTTGTCCTTGAGCCCCGCGTATCCGACGTCGCGTTCTCGGACCGACAGCGCCCGTCCGATCTCGCGCGCCACATCGGGCGTGGTCCGGCCCGCTTTCTCGACCAACAGGTAGAGGTGCGCGCCTTCGCCGCTTGCCTCGTAGAGCGGAAGCTCCTCGACGCGAAAGTCCTCCGCCGAGAGGCGCACCGACCCCGAGGTCCCCGGCAGGTCCGCGGTGAGCAGCGGCACCTCGCGCGGCGCGAGCCGATCGTCCGCGGCCGCCGCCGCGACCGTGGCGCCGCTCTTCGTGTCGGGAACCGATTCGAGCACTGCGAAGCGCGCGCCCCCGCGCTCCACGATCAACCTTTCTTCTCTTTGGCGTCGCGGCTCTCGTAGACGAATGCCTTGTTCTGCTGCCACTCCAGCTCGTCCTCGACCGACCGCTGCAGGAACTGCAGCTTGACCGGCAGCAGGTGCTGGCGCCCGTTGACGAAGATGGTCGGCGTGGCCTGCACCCGCGCGGCCCGACCCTCTTGCAGGTGGGCCTCGATCGGGCCGTCGTATCGGCCGGCGTAGACCTCCTTGAGCATCTGCGCGCCGTCGAGCCCGAGCTGCTTCGCGTAGCCCTTGAGGCTCTCGTCGTCCAGTTGGTCCTGGTGGGCGAAGAGCAGGTCGTTCATCGGCCAGAACTTCCCGTGGCGCCGCGCATACTCGGCGCAGGCCGCAGCGATGCGGGCGCGCGCGTGTCCTGGGAGCGGGAAGAACTTGGAGCACAGCCGCGCCTTGCCCTTCTCCGGTCCGCTGACCAGGTCGTGCAGCGGCTTGTTGGCCACCGCGCAGTGCGGGCACTCGTAGTCGCTGAACTCGACCAGCGCCACCTCTGCCTTCGGATCGCCCAGCACCGGGCAGTCGTTCGTCTTCAGCGCCTGCCGCTTCGACGCGTCGAAGGACGCGTAATAGCTCTCCACCGTTTCGATCACGCGGGAGGGCGTGCCTCCTTCGAGCAGGAGCGCCTTGATCAGCTCGCCCATGCGCAGCGCGTGCACGTCCTGCACGCTCGCGCCCAGGCACTTGGCGAGGGTGTCCTTGCACCCGGCGTAGTCGAACACATCGCCCGCCACCTCGAGGAACTGCGCGCGCTGCTCGTCGTTGAGGCCGGAGAGGTCGGCGCGCGGGAGGATGCGGCGAGCCTCCTCCTCCGAAAGGCCGCGCGAGCCGGAGGCACCGGGCTGCGCTTGCGGGGCGGCCTGCGCCTCGGCCGGCAGCCCCGGACGCGACCCTGCCGCGCCAACCAGGAAGGCGTAGGACGCGGCGACGGCCGTGGCCGCGGACACGAGGAGTTTCCCGCGGCGGGAATGCAGGTGGGTGGTAGTGCGCATCGCGGGCTTCGTTCCTTCGTCGGGGGTGGCGAACGGTACCATAACCGGCGCAGGTCGAGTCGACCGCCCACGCGCATGCGCGGGCACGCGCCGTCGGCCCCGCCTCCGGTCAGCGCTCCTTTCCCTCTTCAGACGTTTCAGGCGGCGCCCGCTTCATCCCCAGGAGCGCCCGCACCTCCGGGCGGCGCCGGAGCACCTTGAGGTCGTCGTCGTCGCGGCCCAGCACCTGCACGCGGCGCGCATCGACTTCGACCGCGCGTCGCAGGTATGCGATCGCCTCCGCCGGGCGGCCTTCGAGGGCCGCCGTCGAGGCGGCGTTGTAGAGCGCGTCGACGAATCGCGGATCGGCGGCGATGGCCCGGTCGAACTCGCGGCGCGCGGAAGCGAGATCGCCGGCTGAGTAGTCGGCGTATCCGTGCCCGTTGTGGATCTGCGCTTCCCCGCGCGCGAGAGAGCCGCGGCGCAGGCCGACCGCGCGGCGCAGCGGCTCCCCGCCGGCCACCGAACCCGACAGGAGCCACGCGGTGCCGTGCCCGAGCCAGAGCTCCCCCTCGATGGGGATCCCCACGATGGGTTGGCGGGCGAGCTCCACCTCGTCGCCGACCACCTCGCCGCCCGGGCGCTCGCCGAGCAGCAGCGCCAGGGCCCGCGGCTCGCCACCCCTCAGGCCAGTGCGCACCACCAGGGGCAAGGACCCGGCGCCAGGCGCGCCGATCACGGGCCAGCGCCGGGTGCCGGGCTCGGGCGGGGCGGGCGCCTGCGGCGCGAATCCGGCCGCCGCCGCCACCGGCAGCGCCGCCGGCCACTCCTCGGCGGCGATGCCCGCGAGCAACGGCGTGGCTCGCCTGCCGTTCTCGCGCAGCCTGCGCGCCGCCGCACGCGCGATGCTCTCAGGGGCGGCCACCAGGCGCCGCGTCTGCCCGCCGCCTGCGTCGAAGGCGAGCAGCTCCAGGCGAGGAGGCGCGCCTTCGGCGTCGATGAGCTGCACCGCCGCCGCGCTTCCGTCGGGAGCCAGGCCGACGAGCGCCTGCTCCTGCACCAGGGGTTCGCCGGCGCGATACGGGGCGGTCAGCGGCGGCCGTTGCGCGTCGGCGCACGCGGAGAAGAGCAGGACGCTGCAGGCCAACAAGGCGCGCACGCGCGAGGTGTACCACCGCGGGCCGCCAAAGCGGTCCTTGGATGGCTTTGCCTCCCCTCGCGTGTTAGCTCAAAGCGCGCATGCAGAGCCGCTGGGCCCTCCTCGAACCACTGCGGGCCCGCCTCGCCGACGAGCAGGGGACCCTTTCCAGGCCGGGCGCGACGCGGGTGGCGCTCTGTTATCCGAGCCCGTACCACGTCGGGATGAGCTCGCTGGGCTTCCAGACCATCTACCGGGAGCTCAACGATCACGAGGGGTGCGCCGCCGAGCGCGCCTTCTTGCCCGAGGATGCGGAGGGGCACCGTGCAGCCCGAGTTCCGGTCTGCACCGTGGAAAGCCAGCGCCCGATCGGCGAGTTCGCCGCGCTGGCGTTCTCCATCAGCTACGAGCTGGAGCTGTCCGGCCTGTTCGAGATGCTCGAGCTGTCGGGCTTGCCCGTGCGGGCCTCGGACCGGGCCGGGGGGGATCCGCTGGTCGTGTGCGGCGGACCCCTGACCTTCTCGAACCCGGTTCCGCTGGCGCCGTTCGCGGATCTCCTGGTGCTGGGCGAATCGGAGGACCTGGTCCACGAGCTGTGCGAGGCGCTGCGCTCTGGCGCCGGCAAGCGCGAGGTGGTGGAGCGCCTCGGGCGCCGGCCCGGCTTCTGGGCCCCGGCGCTCCAGGGCGCGCCTCCGCCGGTGATGAAAGCGGACGACGGCCGGTTGCCGGCGCGTTCGCAGATCGTCACCCCGCACACCGAGCTGCGGAACATGTTCCTCATCGAGCCGGAGCGCGGGTGCTCGCGCGGGTGCACCTACTGCGTGATGCGCCGGACCACCAACGGTGGGATGCGGACCGTGCCGCCGGAGCGCGTGCTCGAGCTGATCCCGAGCGGCGCGCGTCGCGTCGGCCTGGTGGGTGCGGCGGTGACCGATCATCCGCGCATCGTGGAGCTGGTGCGGACGCTTCTGGAGAGCGGG
>DATFUN010000531.1:0-3152 GCA_035260805.1 Myxococcales bacterium
CCGGGCCAGTGCCGCCACACGCGGTCGTCGCGAGGAGGCCGGCGCAGAGGAGAGGCATCCACTTCGAACTGCTCGCCTCCCGCCTCACGGGAAGCACACGACGCGCGAGGTGCACTGCGCCTGGCCGCCGTCCCATGCGACCACCAGCCGGTTGTCGAGAAACACAGGCCCCGTCGCGCCGGGGACGCCGGCGAGCGCCCTGCAGGCTTCGTAGCTGCTGATGGTCATGTTGGCCGCCTGGTAGGCAAAGCCGTACTCGAGAGGAAGAGGAAGCCTGGTGCTGTTGCTCTGAAAGCTCGTGTTCCATGTCGAAGCGTCCAGCTTCGCGCTCGCCTCGAGAAGCGTGTCGCTCGCCTGCAGGAGGACGGACGGGTGCAGCGGGTCGGCGGACCTGACGGTGAGCTGGAAATGGGCCTCGGCTGGGTAACGTCTCACCTCGAAAATCCGCACCTGCCGGCACCCGGATGCGCCGCAAACTTCCCCTGAAGTCGTCTCGCACCGAAGGCCCTGCGCGTGAGCACCGCTTGCGACGACTGCCAACGCGCCGGCGATCCCAGCGCAACACCAGCGCATTTCAGCCCCCCTCTCACGCGCAGACGCGCGTAAAGTCCCCATATCATCGTAGGTCTGCTGTCCCGACAGGGCGAGCGACGACCGCTCACCTGGCCGCCTGCGTCCTGCTCGCTATTCGCTCATCCAGACCGCCGCGTCGCGCTCTTCGATTCGCAGAGGCTGCAGCGAAGCGCCCGGGCAGGGGCCGCCCACGCAGGAGCCGGTCGAGGGATCGAAGCGGGCGCCGTGGGCGTGGCACTCGATTTCGCCGAGGGAGTTGAACAGGCGGCCGTCGCCCACGTCGACCGGCTGGGCGCGGTGGGGGCAGAGGTTCACCCAGGCGCGCACGCTGCCGTCGGTCGCGCGGTGGGCGAAACCCTCCAGCGCCAGCGGGCCGAAGCGGCCGCGCACGGGCGGAAGCGGGAAACGAACGGAGCTGCCTGGCGGCAGGTCGCGCAGATCGAACAGCTTCGTCACGGCTTCGGCGCAACCCACGGGATCTCGCGCCCGCCGGCGCGGAGGTTCGCGGCGCGCGCCAGCACGAACAGCAGATCGGAGAGCCGGTTCAGATAGGCGAGCACGTGCGGCGAGACGGTCTCCTCGCGCGCGAGCTGCACCGCCTTGCGCTCCGCGCGCCGGCAGACGGTGCGGCACAGATGGAGCGCGGCGCCCGGCCGCGAGCCGCCCGGCAGGATGAACTGGCGCATCTCGGGCAGCTCGGCCGTGAGGCGGTCGATGTCTTTCTCCATCCGCGCGACCATCTCGGGGCGGACGCGCGGGACCTCGCGCGGGGCCTTGTCCGCGTCGGGCGTGGCCAGCTCGGAGCCGAGCGTGAACAGCTCGCTCTGCAGCGCATCGACGATGGCGAGGATGTCCTTCTGGGCCGCCGAGAGCAGCTCCTCGCGGGCCACGCCCAGCGCGCTGTTCAGCTCGTCCACCTCGCCGTACGCGCCGACGCGCAGGTCGTCCTTGCGCACGCGCGGGCCGCCGAACAGGCCGGTCGATCCGTCGTCTCCGCGCCGCGTGTAGATCTTGCTCATCGCTCGCGCACCCTACTGCGCGCTGGTAGGATCGGGCAACGATGCGCATCCCGAGCTACCCGCACCGCAAGGCCGTGCACTGCGGCTCGGGCACTCTCGCGTCCGCGCTGGCGCACCGGGGGCTCTCGCTCTCCGAGCCGATGGTGTTCGGGCTCGGCGCGGGGCTCGGGTTCGCGCTGCATGAAGGAGAGCCGCCCCAGCAGGCCTCGCGCTTCTTCGTCGGGCGGAGCCCCAGCTTCGAGCAGGACCTGTGCGCTTCGCTCGGCGCCGAGCTGTCGGTCGAACAGTACGACAAGCCGGCCGCCGCGTGGGCGCGCTGCTGCGAGCTGATCGCGCAAGGGAAGCCGGCGCTCGTGTACACGGACCTCTTCGAGCTGCCGTACATCGGCGCGCGCAACCACTGGTACGGCCACCTGGTCGCCGTCATCGGACACGAGGGGGACGAGGCGGTGATCTCCGACAACGAACGGCCGGAGCCCGTGCGCATTCCGATCGCCGCGCTCCAGCGCGCGATGGGCGGACCGGCGCCCGTGCCGGTCGACGGCATCTCCGTGCTGTCCCTGGGCGAGGTCGACCCGGCTCCGCCGAAGCGGGCGCGCGAAGCGGTGCTGCAGCAGGCCGTCGGGCTCACCGAGGAAGCGGCGCCGCGCACCGGGGTGCCGGGCCTGCGCGCCCTGGCCGACGAGCTGCCCGACTGGGCCAAGCGACCGGACGCGGACCGGTGCTTCCGCCTGGCGGCACAGGTGATCGAGCAGCGCGGAACGGGCGGCGGGCTCTTCCGGCGCATGTACGCGCAGTTTCTCGAGGAGGCCGGGCTGCCGGAGCTGTCGCCGCTCTGCGCGCGCTCGGCCGACGCGTTCAGCGCGCTGGCCAACAGGCTCGGGCCGGAAGAGGCGCTTGCCTGCGCCGCCGCGGAGGAGGCGCTGTGGAAGCGCGCGCTGGACGTGCTCGAGCCATGACCCGGGCCGCCGCCGCGTTCGTCCTGGTCGCCGCTTGCGGCGGCATGAAGGATCCCGCGTCGGTCGCCGACAGGTTCGTCGACCGGTACTACGTCGAGTCGGATCAGCAGAGCGCGCTGCGCTTCACCGCCGGGGTGGCGACGCTGCAGCTCGAGGACGAGCTGCGCCTCTCCGCGGAGGGACGCCGGCCCGGCAATCCGTTCCCCTCCCGCCAGGTCCGCGTCTATTACACGCGATCGTCGCTGGGCGGCGCCAACGCCGAGCGGACCGCGGACTACAAGCTGGACATCCGGCCCCAGGGCGGAGGCGATCTGCAGCGCGAGGCCCACCTCACGCTCGCGCGGCAGTCGGACGGCACCTGGCGGGTGGTGCGCTTTCATGAGACGCAGCCCTCGCGATGAAGCTCGAATACACGATCTCGCAGGACGCGGCCGGGCAGCGGCTGGACAAGTTCCTCCGCCACCGGCTGGCGGAGATGCCGCTCTCGCACCTCTACAAGATGGTGCGCACCAAGAAGGTGCGCGTGAACGGCGCGCGCGCCGAGATCGCGCAGGTGCTCCAGCCGGGCGACGTGGTGGTGGTGCACGGCGCCCGCGAAGCG
>DATFUN010000532.1:0-2554 GCA_035260805.1 Myxococcales bacterium
GTTCACAGCTGTGGACAAGGAGCCAGACATCAGAAGACCCCGCCGTTGAAGACTCAAGGAAATACAAATGCTTACGGGCCCGGCCCGCGGGCTCGTCGCACCGTTTGAGTCGCCCTCTTTGGATGTCCGCCGCGGAGCGCAACTTCCTGAAGCGGAGCCGGACCCTAGCACCGGGGTCCGAAGCGGATCAAGCAACAAGCCGGAAGTGGTCGGATCTACGGCCGATAACTTACATACGCCCCGATTCGAGTACCCTCGCCACGAGCTCCGGGTTGCGGGGCACGGGGGAATCCATGCAGGAGATCCCCTCGCCGATGCGCTCCGGCGATCCGCTTTTTGCCGTCACGGTCGCCTCGCCGTGGTCAAGAACGCGTGTCGAGGCCGTGTCGCGATGGGTCGCGCGCATCGCAGACGCGGCCGGTGCGACACGATCCGGCGTGCGCATGCTCCCGTGGTTGGCGCTCCCCCATTCCTTGACACCCTGCGCCGGCCGTGCTTAGGTGCCGCGCTTTTCGCGCACCGCGTGGAGGCAGTCGCCGTGAAGCGCACGTACCAGCCGAGCAAGATCCGCCGCAATCGCGAGCACGGGTTCCGGAAACGGATGAGCACCAAGCAGGGCCGCACCGTGCTGAAGCGCCGCCGCGCCAAGGGCCGGAAGCGGCTCGCGGTGAGCGCGCCGAAGAAATAGCCGGGCCGCGATGCGCCCGGCCGATCGCCGCACCTTTTCCTTTCCCAAGTCCGCACGTCTGCTGCGGCGCGGAGAGTTCGTCGCTGTGAAGCAGCGCGGCCGCGGGTTCGCGGACGGGCCGCTCGCGGCCAGTTGGATGCCCCGGCCGGCCGGGGCCGAGGGCGGCCGCGCTGGGACCACGCGGCCGGGAATCGCGGGCTCGACCGCGCGCGTTGGAATCGCGGTGTCGTCCAAGGTGGGAGACGCAGTGGTGCGCAACCGGGTGAAACGCCGGCTCCGCGAGGCGATCCGGCATGAGCTGCACGAGCTGCCCGGGGTCGACCTGGTGCTGGTGGCGCGCGCCTCCGCGACGCGTGCCACCGTCGGCGATCTGCGCGCCTGGGTACGCCGGGCAGGTCTGCGCATCGCCGCCGACCGGGAGCGCCGGCCATGACCTTTGCGCGCGCAACGGCTGCGGGTCCCTCCCCCTCGCGCACCGCCGGCAGCCCGGAATTGCCCGCGGCGGGGCTGTCCGTCGCCGGAGCCCTCGTGTTCCACGTGGAACGCCTTCCGCTGCGGGGTTGGGACGTTCACCATCCCTCCTCCCTGGGCGGCGGAGTCCAAGGCGAGCCGGACGCGTCGCGAACGGGAACCCGGCCGCTCCGGCCGGCGCCGAAGGCCGCCGTGGCGGAGACGACCGAGCCCGGGCGCCGCGGCGTTCCCGGGGGGCCGGTCAGCCGCCTCCACTTCGGTGTCGGATCGCGGCCCTCCGGATGGCGCCGCGTCTGGGGCTGGCCGCTCCTGGCGCTCTTGTGGATCTACCGGCGCCTCGTCTCCCCCGCCCTGCCGCCCGCCTGCCGGTACTACCCGAGCTGCTCGCAATACGCGATGGAGGCGGTGGCGCTGCACGGCCCGATCCGCGGCGCCTGGCTCGCCCTCCGCCGTTTGCTTCGCTGCCATCCCTGGGCCCCCGGGGGGCCCGATCCCGTTCCTCCTCCCCGGGGCCGTCCCGATCCAGAGCGAGCGCCCAGATGAAAGACTCGAACCAGCGCCTTCTCCTCACCGTGGTCCTCTGCATGGCCGTCGCCCTCGTCTGGAGCCTGGTGTTCCAGCCGAAGCAGCAGCCGCGGCCGGCCGGGCAGCAGACCTCGACGCAGCCGGCGCAGCCGCCGGCTTCCGCCACCCCTTCTCCCAGCGGCCCGTCGGCCGGAGGCGGCTCCGCGCCGGCCGGCGGTGTTCCACGTGGAACGCCCGCCCCGCGGCCGCCCGAGCGCACCGTGGCGCTCGACTCGGAGAAGCTGCACGTGGTCGTCACCTCCGAGGGCGCGGCGCTGCGGTCGGTCCAGCTCAAGGGGGAGAAGTTCCAGCGCCGCAAGCCCGGATCGGCCGAGGTCACCCAGGTGGACCTCGTCGAGCAGCAGCCGGGCGTTCCGCCGCCCCTGTCCACGGCCTTGCGCGATGGCGGCGGCGCCGACCTGGTCCCTCCCGACGCGCCCTATGAGGTCGTCCGGCAAGACGGGCGATCCGCGGTGTTCCGCGCGGTCGTCGGCGGGGTGACGATCCTCAAGACCCTGACCGTCGATCCGCGGCTGTACCGGGTTGATCTCTCCGTCGAGCTGCGATCGGACGCCGCCCTCGCCGGCCAGCTCGTGGTCCTCTCGACCGGCCACGGCGTGGCGCCTTCGGGCGGGTTCTTCACAGGGCACACGAACACCCCCGCCCGGCCCATCTGCAAAGCGGGCAACAAGCTCGAGCGCCTCTCGGTGGGCGACAAGCAGTCCTCGTGGGACGGACCGGGTCCGGCGGCCTTCGCCGGCATCGACGAGCAGTACTTCATCCGCGCGGTGGTGCCCCCTCCCGGGTCCCCCGCCACCTGCCACATCGAGG
>DATFUN010000533.1:0-5601 GCA_035260805.1 Myxococcales bacterium
CCGGCGCAGACTACTGCAGCGCGGGCCGGTCGTGGTCGTCGATCTCGGCCTGGGTCACCTTCTTCTTCTCGCGGGAGTCATTCGAATCGCAGGGCGTCGATCGGATCCAGCCGCGAGGCGCGGACGGCGGGATAGAAGCCGGCCGCGATTCCGGCGATCCCCGCGAGCAGCATCGTGGCCCCCATCACGGGCGCCGACAGGAGCGTCGGCCATTGCGCCTGGAGCGCCATGTACTTCGCGACGCCGGTGCCCAGGCCCAAGCCGAGCAGCCCGCCGACCACCGCCAGGACCACCGCCTCGGTGAGGAACTGGAAGAGCACGTCCCGCCCGCGCGCGCCGACCGCCATGCGGATGCCGATCTCCCGGGTGCGCTCGGTCACCGAGACGAGCATCACGTTGGCGATGCCGATCGCGCCCACCAGGAGCGAGATGAGCGCCACCGACCCGAGCAGCAGTGCGATGGTCTTCGTCTGCTCCTGCGCGGCGTTCTGCATCTCGGCCAGGTTGCGCACCTGGAAGTCGGGCTCGGCGCTCTCGGCCTGGTGATGGCGCTGCTTGAGGAGCGAGGTGACCTCGCGCTGCGCCGGCGCGACCGCCTGCGGCGAGCGTGCGGAGACCATCAGCGAGCCCACCGCCTCGCTCTGCGACCCGTTGATCCGGCGCACCAGCGTCGCCCAGGGCATGAGGATGACGTCGTCCTGGTCCTGGCCCCAGCTGCTCTGCCCCTTGGCGGCGAGGATCCCCACCACCTTGCAGGGCACGTGCTTGACGCGGATCTGCTCGCCCAGCGCCGGTTGCTCGCCGAAGAGCTTGTCGACCACCGTCTGGCCCAGGATGCAGACCTTGGCGGCGGCCGCGTCCTCCTCCCGTCCGAACATCTCGCCGGCGGCGAGCGGCCAGCCGCGCACGTCCAGATAGGCCGGGGTGGTGCCGATCACTTGCGTGAACCAGTTCGCGCCCCCATAGACGACCTGCGCGCCGGCGCGGTTGATCGGCGCGATGGCGGAAACGCTGGAGGTCAGCTCCTTCTCGATGGCCTGCGCGTCGTCGCGGGTGAGGTTCTGCGTCGCTCCGCTGCCGGTGGACGCGCCGTGCTGGGAGATGGAGCCCGGCTGGATCATCAGGAGGTTGGATCCGAGGGACGCCATCTGGGCCGCCACCTTCGCTTGCGCGCCCTGGCCGATGGCGACCGTGGCGACCACGGCGGCGACGGCGATCACGATGCCCAGCGCCGCCAGGAACGAGCGCAGCTTGTTCTTGCGCAGCGCGCGCAGGGCCGTCCGGGTGGCGGCGAGCACGTTCATGCCGCGCCCTCCTGCAGCTCGAGCCGGGCCAGTCGCCGGTCGCCGACGCGCCGGTCGTCGAGCACGTGCCCGTCCTTGAAGACCACCACCCGCTTGGCATGCAAGGCGATGTCCGGCTCGTGGGTGACGAGCAGGACGGTCAGCCCGCGGTCGTTCAGGTCCTGGAAGAGTCCCATCACCTCCAGGCTCGTCCGCGAATCGAGGTTTCCGGTGGGCTCGTCCGCCAGCATGAGCGTGGGCTCGTTGACCAGGGCGCGGGCGATGGCGACGCGCTGCTGCTGCCCTCCGGAGAGCTGCGCGGGAGTGTGCTCCAGCCGGTCGCCCAGCCCGACACGCTGCAGCGCCTCCGCCGCGCGGGTCCTGCGTTCGCGCCCGGAGATGCCCTGGTACAGCATGGGAAGCTCGACGTTCTCCACCGCGCTGGTGCGCGGGAGCAGGTTGAACCCCTGGAAGACGAACCCGATCTCGCGGCCGCGGACGCGCGCGAGCTGGTCGCGCGAGAAGCGGCTCACGTCCTGCCCGCGCAAGAGATACCGCCCCGCGCTTGGACGGTCGAGGCAGCCGACCAGGTTCATGAAAGTGCTCTTGCCCGATCCGGAGGCGCCCATCACCGCGATGAACTCGCCCGGGTCGATGCGGAGCGAGATGCCGCGCAGGGCGTGCACCTTCACGTCCCCCATCGCGTAGACCTTCTCCAATCCCTCGGTGTGCACCACGGCGGCGGCGGGCTGGGCCACCCCGGCGACGTCAGAACGGTCCACGGCGGGCCCCCTGCGGGCGGGCGCCGCCGCCGCCCGCGGAGTCGCCGACGATCACCGCATCGTTCTCTGCGAGCCCGCTCAGCACCTCGGTGCGCTGCCCGTCGGAGATGCCGACGCGCACCTCCACCGGGACCAGCGTCTGACCCTCCAGCTTGTACAGGCGGGCGGGCTTGCCCGGCGCGGAAGCCGCGGGCGCACCCGCGCGCCGCTCGGTCCGCGCCAGCGTGCGATCGCCTCGAGGGGCCGGAGCCTCCGGCGCGGAAGCGTTCTCCGGCTTCCAGCGCAGCGCCGCGTTCGCGACGCGCAGCACGTCGTCCTTGTGGCTGGTGAGCACCTTGACCGCCGCGGTCATGCCCTGGCGCAGCTTGCGGTCCGGGTTCCTCGCGTCGATCACGGCCGCGTAGGTGACCACGTTCTGGATGGTGTTGGGCGCCTGCCGAACCTCGCGGATGGACCCCCGGAACTCGTCGCCGGGGTACGCATCGACGGTGAAGCGCGCCTCCTGGCCCTCGTGCACCTTGCCCACGTCGGCCTCGTCGATGTTGGCGAGCACCTGCATCTTGGTGAGGTCGTTGGCGATGGTGAACAGGGTGGGGGTCTGGAACGAGGCGGCCACCGTCTGCCCCACGTCGACCGCGCGCGAGACCACGATACCGTCGATGGGGCTCTCGATGCGGGCGAACGCGAGGTTGGTGGCGGCGAGGT
This sequence comes from Myxococcales bacterium, assembly GCA_035260805.1. Classification (GTDB taxonomy): domain Bacteria; phylum Myxococcota; class Myxococcia; order Myxococcales; family 40CM-4-68-19; genus VBKO01. The sequence goes on from DATFUN010000533.1 coordinate 2,771, forward strand.
CGCGATCGGCGCGCGCCTGCAGCACTTTCGCGCGGGCGCCCGACAAGCTCGCCGCCATCTGCTCGCGGCTGGCCACCGCGCTGTCCACGTCCTGCTGCGACACCAGCCTCTGCTCGAGCAGCTCCTTGTTGCGCTTCTCCACGCGGACCGAGTCGTTGAGCTGGGCCTGGGCCTTCTCGACGTCGGCCGCCGCGCTCGCCAGGCCCGCCTGCGCCTTTTCCAGCGCGGCGCGGAAGAGGCGCGGATCCAGCTCGGCGAGCGGTTGCCCCTTCTTCACCTGCGAGTTGAAGTCGACGTACAGCTTGGAAATGGTGCCGGAGACCTGGCTGCCGATGTTCACGGTGACGATCGCGCTCACGTCGCCGGTGGCGGACACCATCTCGCTGATCGGGCCCCGCGTCACCGCCTCGGTCCGGTAGCCGGTCGAGGCGCTGCGGCCGCAGCCCACCACGGCGAGCGAAAGCAGCGAAACTGCGGTTGCCAGGGAGGAGCGCACGATGCCACCCGCAGGCTAACGGCCGCGTTCACTCGCCGTCAATCCAGCGCAGCCCGGCGAAACGCACCCGAAACAATGCCGTGAAGGGTCAAACGACGAATGCGGAGGCGAACAAAATCTCCGCGTCTCAGCGTCTCCGCGTCGATCTTTTTGCGAAGGTCAGTCCAGGTTGAGCTTGCCTAGCAACGCGCGCAAGGCGTGTCGTTCCGCGAGCGAGAGCGGGCGGAGCACCTCGTCGACTGCGGTCAGCACCTCGGGCCGCGACTCCTCCAGTCGCAACACGCCGTGCGCGGTGATCTCCACGCGGACCTTGCGCCGGTCGGCGGCGTCGCGCCTGCGCCGGACGAATCCGCCCCGCTCCAGCTGCTCGAGCAGCCGCGACACGCCCGTCGGGTGCTGCGCGGCGCGCTCGGCGATCTCCCGCTGCGTGCCCGGGCCGCAGCGCTGCAGTTGGTTCAGGAGCTGCCAGGCGAGCACCGACTCGCCGCGCGCCTCCAGGCGGCCGGCCGCCGCCGACCAGAGCGCTCGCCGCGCCCGGAAGAGCAGCCGGCCCACTTCTTCGCTGAGCCAGCGGGCGTCCCGAGGCCGCGCGCCGCTCCGCGCCGGGGCCGGCCGGAGGCGCGCCGCGGGTGCGGAGGAACGGGGGGACATGCGCCGCCGTGTAACGGAAATTCGTCCCAGGCGCAATGGTTGCCGCGTCACGCATTCCGGGGTAGACGGACGGCCGTGCGCTCCAGCAAACCGCTCTTCGCCCTGGCGAGGGAAGCGAGACGAACCTGCCGCTCGCGCGCGCGGTGATCGGCGGCCTCACCGTGTCCACGGTGTTCACCTTGTTCCTGGTGCCGGCGCTGTACTCGCTGCTCGACCGGTTCCGCCGGCCCGCAGAGCAAGAAGAATCCGAGGGTCGCCCTGCGCCGGCCTGAGCCGGAGCCCAAAGGCGAGGCATCGAAAGGGACCATGAACGCACCCCGACATCTCGCGGCGGTCCTGCTGCTCTGCGGCGCCGCCGCGCACGCGCAACAGCCCGAACGGATCACCTTCCAGCAGGCCGTCCAGCGGGCGCTGGTGCGCAATTACTCGGTGCGCATCGCCGTGGAGGACGTCTCGCGCGCCCACGGGATCATGCGCGAGGTGCGCGCGGCGGCGATTCCCACCCTCACCGGGAATGGGGTCTTCACGCGGGTCGACGCCGACCGGACCACGCTGACGACGGCGGTGGACCCGGCGACGAGCGCAGTGGCCAACGTCACCCGGACCGTGCAACCGCGCAACTCGTGGACGGCCAACCTCCAGCTCTTCGTGCCTCTGGTCGCGCCGCAGCGATGGGTCCAGTGGGAGCACGCCTCCGAGCAGGTGGACGTGGCCCGCCTGTCGGTGGCGGACGTCCGCCGCCAGGTCGCGGTCGCCACCGCGCGCACGTACGTCTCGGTCCTCTCGCAGCACCGGCTGGTCGATGCGAACCAGCGCGCGGCGGCGAACGCGCGCGAGCACTACGAGGACGCCAATGCGCGCCTGTCGGCCGGCACCGGCAACCGGCTCGACCTGGTGCGCGCGGGCCAGGAGCTGGCCACTTCGGAGTCGCTGCTGCAGGCGGCCCTCACCGGGCTCATCCGCGCCCAGGAGGCGCTGGGCATCCTGGTCGGGGGCGACGCCCCGATCGACACGACGGGCGAGATGCAGTTCCCGCCGCTTCCGGCGCCCGACGAGGCGCTGGACGACGCGGAGCAGCGGCGCGCCGACATCCAGGCGCAGCGCAAGCGCGCCGAGGCGGCGCAGAACGTGGTGCGCGACAGCTACGCCGACTTCCTGCCGCTGCTCAGCGGCGTGCTCCAGCCGTTCGCCTCCAGCTTCTCCTCGCTGACCTCGCCGACCACCGGCTGGCAGGCGCAGCTGGTCCTCACCCTCCCGATCTACGACGGCGGGTTCCGCTACGGCGCGCTGGAGCAGCGGCGCGCCGAGCGCGACGAGGCGCGCGAGCTGCTCGACGCGGCGCTGCGCCAGGCGCGCTCCGAGGTGCGGGCGGGGTTCGAGGCGCTCCGGCGGGCCGACTCCTCGCTGCAGCAGGCGCGGGACGCGAGCCGCCTCGCGGGGGAAGCGCTGGACATCACCACGCTCGCCTACCACGCCGGCGCCACCAACGACCTGGAGGTGGTCGACGCCGAGCGCCGCGCCCGCGACGCGGACAACGCGGCGGCGATCGCGGAAGACGCGGCCCGCCAGGCCCGCATCGATCTGCTCGCGGCCACCGGCCGATTTCCCTGAGCGTCGCGGGCGGCCAATCAGCTGCAATGCGCATTGGCCGGCCAGCAGGCAAGGGCCTCAGGTCCGGCGCCGC
>DATFUN010000534.1:0-4440 GCA_035260805.1 Myxococcales bacterium
GGAGTTGCCGAACAGCTTGATCGCCGGCATCAGCACCAGCGAGCTCAAGATGCCGCCGGCTCCCATGGTGAGCGCGATGCGGGTGCCGATGATGTAGCCGACTCCGAGCAGCTCCGGGCCCACCTCGAGGGAAACGTTCCCCCCGTCGTAGGTCTTGCCGAAGATCTTCTCGGGGATGTCCTTGAAGAAGCCGAACGCCTTGTAGCCGAGCGCGAACAGCGAACCTGCTCCCAGGCCGGCGAACACCGTCTTCGCCGTAGTGCCGCCCTTCTCGCCGGAGATGAGCACCTCGGCGCAGGCAGTCCCTTCCGGATAGATCAGCGTCTTCGCTTCCTTGACGATCAGCGCCCGGCGCAGCGGGATCATCAGGAGGATCCCCAGCAGGCCGCCCAGCACGGCGACCACGATCAGCTGCCCGATCTCCATGTTGTAGCCGAGGATCAGGAGCGCCGGCATGGTGACGCCCAGGCCGAAGGCGATGCTCTCGCCCGCGCTGCCGGTCGTCTGGGTGATGTTGTTCTCCAGGATGGTCGCGCGCCGGACGCGGAAGACCTTGGTGAACGCGCGGAAGATGGTGATGGAGAGCACCGCCACCGGGATGCTGGCGCTCACCGTGAGGCCCACTTTCAGCACCAGGTACATCGAGCTCGCGCCGAACAGGATGCCGAGCAGCGCGCCCACGATCAGCGGAACGGCGGTCAGCTCGGGGATGTCCTGCGAGGCCGGGATGAACGGTTGGTGGGCGTCTTCCGCCTCGGCGACGGGGGCGCGATCGACGGTGGCGGTGAGCGGGTGCTTGGACTCGGGCGCAGCGGCCGGCATCGACATGGGAGTGGGCAGAGGTAGCACACGCCCGCAGGGTGCGTCACTGTCCCTGACGCGCCCCACCGTCGTAAGATTGCACGGTGTTCAGCGTGAAGATCGTCGCGCGCCCCGACGCGCGGATGGTGGAGGTGCCGCTCGAGATCGAGGCGGAGCTGCCGCGCGATTTCGAGGGCGCGGCGCTGCTTTCGTCGAGCGGCCTGCCGCGCAAGGTGCGGCTCAAGGCCCAGCGCGACGGGCTCAAGCTCTCGACGGCGTATCGGGCCGACCAGCTGATGGCCGACCTGGTGAAGACCGCGCTGCGCGGGTCGCCGATCGACGTGGAGAAGGTGCAGCTGGCGGCGCGGAACTTCGTCCGGTCGGTGCGCGAGCGCCGGCAGGACGGGGCCACCCTGACCGTCGAGTCGAACGGGCGCGGGAAGATCGAGGTGAGCGAGTCGCTCCCACCTCCGCCCACAGCGACGGGGAACACGCCGACGGACGGAACACGCGCGGCGGCGCCCTCCACCCTGGCCGATCGGCTGGCGGCGCTGGAGCGCCGCATGGACCAGATCGAGGGCCGGGTTGCTCCCGCCGGCGACGGGGGCGACCGCGTCTCCACGCTGGAGAAGCGGCTCCTGACGCTCGAGGCGCGGCCGCAGGCGCCCGGCGTAGGCGAGCCGCCGCGGGGCGTGCTGAAGGGGCGCGGGACCGCCATCGAAGCGTTCGCCGACGGGTTGCGCGCCGAGCTGCGCGAGCGCGTCGCCGCGCAGCGCTCCCAGGCGGAGCAGGCCGCGGCGCGATGCGACAGGGCGGCCGCGCTGGCGGTCGAGGCGGAGCGCATCCTGCGCGCGCCGCAGGAAGGGATTTCGCAGAACCTCCGCGCCACCTCGGCGCAGGCGGCCGCGCGCGAGCAGGCGCTGCAGCGCGTGCACGGGGAGGTCGACCTGTACGCCGCCTCCGATCTTCCGCTCGCCGAACGCCTCGTCGCGCGTCTGCTCGAGGGTCCCCCGGCACCCGACCCTACCGGTTCGCTGGAGCGGCAGGTCCAGTCGCTGGTGCGGGCCGCCCGGGGGGAAAGCACGGAGCTGCGCGCCTGGCTGGTCCGCGCCGCGACGCTGTGCGGGTGGGAGCTGATCGACCCGGCGCCGGGCGAGCCGCTCTCGGCGCAGCTCCACGTCGCGGTGGACTCGGGCGGAGATCGCGTCGCCCGCGTCGCGGCGCCGGGAGTGCGCCGCAGGGATCGCTCGATCCTGTGCCGCGCACGCATCGAGGTGTCGCCCGAGGCGCGCGCCGCGGAGGTGCCCGCCGCGCCTTCCGACGCCGAGGAAGTCGAGCTGCTCGCCGAAGAGCTGGTGGAAGAAGCCCCCGGGCGGCGGATGGACGACACGCCGCCGCCGATCGACGAGCGGACGCCCGTCCACGGCCTGCCTGCCGCCACGGAAGCCGCCGCCCCGCCCGAGCCCACCAAGCGGCTCGCGACTCCGTCGGCGGCGGAAGCCACCAAGCGGCTTGCGACCCCGCGCGAATCGGAACGAGCTCTCTCCGAAGCGCAGCCGGCGGGACCTGCGGAGCCGGTGCCCGAGGCCATCGAAGGACCGCCCCTGGCGCTGCCCGGCCGGGAGGCGCGCGACGTGGTCCGGCGGCCGGCACGGGTCCACCAGCCGGTGCACGTGGCCGAGCTGGAGCCGCCGGTCGAGGATCTGAGCGAGCTGGACCGCGACGTGGCGGCTGCCGCGCGGCAGTTCCCCGAGGCCTTCGGCGGAGACGATCTGGCGCTCGCGGCGGAGGTGGCCGCCGCCGTGGACACCGAGACGGACGAGGACGCCGAGTGGGCGCAGCTTGCGCGCGGTCCCGAGGCGTTCCCGGGCGATCACGAGCCCGCGCCGTCCGCCGACGATACGTCCACGGATCCGGAGCAGACCAAGGGCTAGCCCACCTCGGCGGCTAGAGCCGTCGCCGAGGCCAGGCCGGGGAAGACGGAGGGAAACCGCCCTCGCGGCGTTGACTTCCGCGAATCCGTGGTCTATGTGCCGCCCCGCTTTGAACCCCGAGGGGGACGATGGCGCGCGACCTGGGCACCAAGTACGTCTGCTTCAAATGCGGCACGAAGTTCTACGACCTGAAGAAGCCCGTGCCGGCGTGCCCGAAATGCGGTGCGGACCAGCGGGAAGCGCCGTCCGGCAAGCCCTCCGGCGGGCGAGCGCGCGCCGCGCCTCCCCGCGAGGTGGAGGCCGAGGAGACGCCCGCCGCCGACGACGAAGAGGCCGAGACGGAGGAAGAGGACGAGGTAGCCGAGGCCGACGAGGACTGAGCTACTTCAGCCGCTTCAGCAGCGCTCCCGACCGGAAGTAGTAGACGGCGGTGTCGTCCACGCGGGGACCGAACCAGACGGTCGAGTTGTCCTTCTCCACCGCCGTCCAGCCCGTTCCGTCGGCATTCGCCCGGAACAAGCCCCTCGTTCCGTTGACGAAGTCGGTCCACGTCCACCAGGCGACCGAGGCGTTCACGTCCAGGTCGACGAACGGTACCGTGTTGCTGGCGGCGTTCCCCGTCGAGAGCAGGCGCGGCGCGCCGCCCGTCTTGGCCACCGCCCAGACCGCGCCGGTGGACTCGCGGTAGTACAGATTCTGGAAGTCGACCTTGATCGCCATCGGGTCGGCGTTGGTGCTCACCACCGTCTCGACCGTCCCGCCGGCCAGCGGCACCCGCCGGACGGCCCGCCCCGTCCCGACGATCGATGAGGTGGTGAAGTACGCGAAGGTCGCGTCCACCGCCAAAGCCGAATTCTGGTTCTGCCCCGAGGCGAGCACCGCGTCGACGCGGTTCTGCATGCGGTGCAGAGCGCCGTTCTGGGAGGAGCTGCGGACGTAGATCCAGTAGAGCGCGCCGAAGTCGTCGAGCGCCAGGCGGCCCACGTTGCCCGTCGCGATCTGGGAGGCGTCGCCGCCGCCCACCGGGGCGGAATAGATCGCCGACCCGTCGGTCCAGTACACGAAGGCGTCGTCGGCGACGATGTACGTGGGGAACCCGGAGGCGATCCGTAGGGGCGTGCCGCCGGATTTCGGGACCGAATAGATCGAGGACGATCCGTCCGCGGCGCGGCGTCCGAAGAACGCCTGGGTCGAGTTGAGCCCCAGCGTGAAGATGTTGGTGCCGTCGTTCGCCACCAGGGTCTGCACCTCGAACTGGAACGCGGCGGTCACCGAGGTGTCGCTCTGGAGGGTCAGGTTGCAGGTGGTCGCAGTGCCGCTGCAGGCGCCGCCCCACCCCATGAACCGCGCCGAGGTCGACGCCGCCGCGACCAGCGTGGCGCTGGCACCGTTCGCAAGCGTGGCGCTGCAGGCGGTCGCGCCGTCGCCACAGGAGAGCGTTCCCGTCACCTTCCCCGGACCGGTGACCGTGGCCGACAGGGTGACTTGTGGCGGCGGACCAGCCTCGAAGTGGGCGAAGACCTGGGTGTCGGCGCGCATGACCACCGAGCACGCGCCGGGTCCACTGCAGCCGGCGCCCCACCCGATGAACTTCGCGGTCCCTGTGCTCGTCGCGGTCAGCGCGACGGTGCTCCCATCGGGAAAGAGCGCGCTGCACGGCGACTGCGTGCAATCGATGCCGGCGGGACTGGACACGACGCGACCC
>DATFUN010000535.1:0-5401 GCA_035260805.1 Myxococcales bacterium
GCGGAGATGAGGCGGACGTCGGCCGCGGTCGAGGCGCCGAAGGTGATCAGCCGCCGGCGCGACAGCCGGGCCTGCTGCAGCACGCGCGGATCGTCGGCGTTGGCAACGGCAGTGGCGCTCTCGCGCAGCGCGTGGAACAGCTCGCCCTTGGCGTGGGCCACGCCGTCCATCGAGCCGACTCCCTCGAGGTGCACGGGCCCGGCGTTGGTGACCAATCCGACGTCGGGATCCGCCCAGGCCGCCAGGCGCGCGATCTCGCCCAGGTGGTTCATCCCCGCCTCGATCACGGCATTGCGGTGCGCGGGAGAGAGCCGCAGCAAGGTGAGCGGCACCCCCACCTCGTTGTTCAGGTTGCCTTCCGTCTTGAGCGTCGGGCCGGCCGTCTCCAGCACCGACGCGACCAGCTCCTTGGTGGAGGTCTTGCCGGTCGACCCGGTGACGCAGACGACGCGGATGCCGGGCAGGCTCTCGCGCCAGGCGTGCGCGATGCGCCCGAGCGCCCGGCCCGTGTCCTGCGCGGCGAGCAGCGCCGGCCGCAGGCCCTGCGCCGCCAGCTCGTCCCGCACGCGCGCCGCAGCCGACGAGGGGACCAGCACGCCGCCCGCGCCGGCCTGCGCCGCCGCGGCCGCGAACAGGCTTCCGTCGTGCCGCTCTCCGACCAGCGCGACGAACAGGGCCCCGGGCACGGGTGTACGGGAGTCGGTGAAAGCTCCTTCGAACATCTGGTCGGGCGCGCCCGACAACAGCTGTGCGCCGGCCGCCCACGCGGCCTGCCCTGCCGTGAACCGTGCGCTCACCGCAAGGCCTCCAGGGCGCGCCGCGCCTCCACCCGGTCGTCGAAGCTGCGCTTCTCGGTTCCCACGACCTGGTAGTCCTCGTGCCCCTTGCCGGCGATGACCACCGCGTCTCCGGAGCGCGCGCTGCGCAGCGCCAGCTCGATGGCCGCGGCCCGATCGGGGATCACGCAGTAGCCGTCGCGCCCGGCGCGCGCGTCCGACATGCCCATTTTGCGTTTGTGCTTGGACAGGCCGGGCTCGATGTCCGCCAGGATCGAGAGGGGGTCCTCGGTCCGCGGGTTGTCGCTGGTCGCGACCACCAGGTCCGCACGCCGCCCCGCCGCTTGACCCATGAGCGGCCGTTTGCCGCGATCGCGGTCGCCGCCGCAGCCGAACACGCAGATGAGGCGAGCCTTGCTGCCGGCGGCGGCGCGGACGGCGTCGAGCACGCGGGCTAGCGCGTCGTCGGTGTGCGCATAGTCGACCAGCACCACTCGCCCTCCCGGGTCGGGCACGCGCTCCAGCCGGCCGGGAGCGCCCTGCGCCTGCGCCGCGGCCTCGGCGAGCGCGGCGAGCGGCATGCCCAATCCGAGCAAGAGGCCGAGGGCGGCGAGCAGGTTCTCGGCGTTGTGCGCGCCGACGAGCGGGCTCTCGATGCGCGCCTCGCCGAAGCTGCCGCGCAGATCGAAGCGCAGTCCCGAAAGGTCGCTCTGCAGCCCGCGCGCTTCCAGGCGCGCTCCCGGGGCAGCGCGGGTGGTGAACCCGATCGAGCCCGGGATCTGTCCGGCGAGCGCGGCGCAGCGCTCGTCGTCCAGGTTGAGCACGGCGGGCGCGCCTGGGGGGAGCAGCTCCCGGAAGAGGCGCGCCTTGGCCTCGAAGTACGCTTCCAATGTCCCGTGGTAGTCGAGGTGGTCGCGCGTCAGGTTGGTGAAGGCCGCCGCGGCGAAGGTGCATCCGGAGACGCGCTCCTGGCTCAACGCGTGGCTCGACACTTCCATGGAGACGAGCTGCGCGCCGGCCTTCGCCATGCGCGCGAGCAGCTCTTGCAGGTCATGCGACTCGGGCGTGGTGTGGGTGGCGCCGGCGCGGCCGCCGGGCCAGCGGGACTCGACGGTGCCGATGAGCCCGGTCGCAACGCCCAGCGCCGCGGCGAGCTGCTCGACCAGGTACGCGGTGGTGGTCTTGCCGTTGGTGCCCGTCACTCCGACCAGACGCAGCCGCTTCGAGGGCTCGCCGTGGAATCGAGACGCCGCCTGCGAAAACGCGCGCCGCGCATCCGGCGCGACGATCAGCGCGGCCGGGGCGACCGGAAGCTGGCGGTCGCTCAGCACCGCGACCGCGCCGCGCTCGACGGCCTGGGGCGCGAACTGCGCGCCGTCCGCGGCGGTCCCCCGGAGCGCCGCGAACAGCGCACCTGGACCCACCTTTCGCGAGTCGACCGCCAGCGCGCGCACGTCGACCTCTTCCGCGCGCGGCGGCAGCCGGACGTCCAACCCTGTGAAGAGCTCAGGAAGCCTCACTTCGAGCCCCATGGTGTACGCCGCTCATCCCGACGGCGCCAGCGTGACCCGCACGCGTGCACCGCGCTTGACAATGGCTCCCGCGCGAGGCGACTGGGCGACCGTCCGGCCGCTGCCCCGCAGCTCCGGTTCCAGCGCGGCCTCCGCGAGCTTGCGGACCGCGGATCGCGCCGGAAGCCCGACCAGATCGGGGACGACGGATCGACCCGGCTTGCGCCCCTCGATCGGCTTGCGGCTCGCGCCTTGCGGTTCGCCGCCCGCGGCCTGCGGATCAGGCGCATCTCCTCCATCGCCATCGAGGTACGCCTCGCCGTCGCCGGCGCCGGCGGAGGCGATGGAAGCGAGGGCCACTTCTTCGCGCGAGCTTTCCGGCGCGACGCCGATCTGGCGGAGCGCTTCGGCTGCGATGGCGCTCCACGCCGGCGCGGCCACGGAGCCGCCGAAAACGTCGCCCTCGGGCTCGTCGACGGCGACCAGGATCGCCAGCCGCGGCTCGTCCGCGGGCAAGAAGCCGAGGAAGCTCGCCAGCCGCTTCTCTCCGTAGCCGCCGCGGACCGGGTCGACCTTCTGCGCGGTTCCGGTCTTCCCCGCGACGCGGAAGCCGTTCACCCGCGCCTTCATCCCGGTCCCCTTCTCCACCACCTCCTCGAGCATGGCGGTGATCTCGCGCGCGGTGGCCGGCCGCAGCACGCGGCGCACCTCCTCGCGCTGCCGCTGGTGCAGCACCTTGCCGCCGGGCGCGACCACCTTGGAGACGATGAACGGCTTGAGGAGCAGCCCCCCGTTCGCGATCGCCGCCATCGCCATCACGGTCTGCAGCCCGGTCGCCGAGAGCCCCTGGCCGAAGGAGACCGTGTCCACGGCGATGTCTGGCATGCGGACCGGATCCGGGAGCGTGCCGCGCGCCTCGCCGGGCAGACCCACGCCGGTGCGCTCGCCGAAGCCGAATGCGCGCAGCGCGGCCATCAGCCGCTCCTTGCCGAGCGCTTCGCCGATCTTGGCCGCGCAGATGTTGGACGACTCGCGGAGCACCGCCGAAGGCGTCGCCCACGCCACCTTGTGCGTGTCGTGGATGCGGTGCCCGTGGCGTTCCCAGACCCCGTTCTCGCAATAGAGCGGCTTCTGGGGATCGATCGCGCCTTTGTCCAGCGCGGCGGCGAGCACGAAGCTCTTGATGGTCGATCCGGGCTCGAGCTGATCTTGCACCGCGCGGTGCCGCCACACGGCAGGGTCGCGGCCCGGCTCGTTCGCGTCGAAGGCGGGATTCGAGGCCAGGGCGAGCACGGCGCCGCTGCGCACGTCCACCACCGCTACCCATCCCGCCGAGGCGCGGGAGGAAGCGACCGCGCGCTGGAGCTCCCGCTCGGCGGCGAGCTGGATGGCGGAATCGAGCGTCAGCGTCACGGTGGCGCCGGTCAAGTCGGCGGGATCGGGCGCTCCCTGCGCCAGCACGGTGGCGCCACGCGCATCGCGCACGGCCTGGACGGAGACGGGCTTTCCGCGAAGCGATGCGTCCAGCTCGCGTTCCAGCCCTTCCTGGCCGCCTTCCTCTCCCACGAAGCCGAGCACGTGCCCCGAGAGCGCCCGCTGGGGATAGAAGCGCTTCGGCTCCTTCACCAGCTCGACCCCGTCGAGACTCAAGGCCGCCACGCGCGCGGCGGTGTCCTCGTCCACCCGGCGCTTGAGCCATACGAAGCGCTTCTCGCCGGCGAGCCGGGCGAGGATCTTCGCGCGGCTCGTTCCGAGCGCGCGGGCGAGCGAGCCGGCGGCCTCGCCGCGCTCCCGGGCGGTGGTGAAGGCCGTGGGATCGGCGAAGATCGAATCCACGTCGCGCGTCACCGCCAGCGGCGCGCCACGCCGATCGGCGATGGGACCGCGCCGCGGCGCCCACTCGATCTCGCGCCGCGTCTGGTCGCGGGCGAGCCGCGCCAGCCGGGCGCGGTCGAAGAGCTGCACCTTGGCCGCCCGGGCGAGCACCACCCCGAAGCCCGAGAGCAGCGCAACGCCGACCAGCGCCGAGCGCACCCGCACCCAGCGTCCGGATCCTCCTCTGGCGCTGCGCCCGCGCTCGTGCACCGCGGCCTCCTATTTGGACGCGACCGTCGAGGCGCTGGAGCGCAGCGCACCGCCGACCAGAACGATGACCCGGTCGGCCGGGGCAGGCCCCATCCCCAAGCGCGCCCGCGCCAGGTCCTCGATCCGCTGCGCGCTCCCCAGCCGCGCCGCGGCGAGCTGCAGCCGCTCGTGGTCGCGCACGAGCTGCTGCCGCTGCGCCGACAGCCGCGAGAGCCGGTACCCTTGCTCGGTGACGCGCGTGCGCACCCAGATCTGCAGCAGCGCCGCCGCTGCCAGGAGCGCGCAGGCGAGCGTCGCCGCGCGGAAGTGAAGCATCCCGCACCGCGCCGAGGCGCGCCGGGCGGGGCTCCCTGCGCGGGCGCAGCGGAGCGCGTTCGTGCGGACGGCGCAGCTCATGCGAGCCTCTCCACCGCGCGCAGGCGTGCGCTGCGGGAGCGGGGGTTCTCGCTCCGTTCGGCCTCGCTGGACTGCACCGCCTTCTTGGTGAGGACCTTCCATTGCGCCACCCGCCCGCAGGCGCACACGGGCAAGCGGGGCGGGCAGATGCAGCCGGTGGCGAGCTTGGCAAAGCCTTGCTTCACGATGCGGTCCTCCAGGGAGTGGAAGCTGATCGCCGCGGCGCGCCCGCCGCGCGCGACGATGCGCGGCAGATCGCCCACGAAATCGGAGAGCGCGCCCAGCTCGTCGTTGACCGCGATGCGCAGCGCCTGGAAGGTGCGGGTGGCCGGGTGGAGGTCCTTGGGCCAGGCCTTGCGCGGGATGGATCGCGCGACGACGTCGGCCAGCTCCGCCGTGTCCGTAAGCTTCCCCTCCCGGTGCGCGCGGTGGATGGCGCGCGCGATCGGACGCGCGAAGCGCTCCTCGCCCAGGGTGTCGAGGATCCGCGCGAGCGCCTTGTCGTCCCAGCGCGACAACAGCGCCGAGAGGGGCTCGCCCCGGGTCGGGTCCATGCGCATGTCGAGCGGTCCTCGGGCGCGGAAGGAGAAGCCCCGCGCCGGATCGTCCAGCTGCGGGCTGGAGACGCCCAGG